>NZ_CP082248.1:600000-881002 GCF_019879105.1 Natrinema sp. SYSU A 869
TTCTCCATATTCGAATCAGCTCTACTGATGGGGGAGGCAAAGGCAAGTAGGAAATTGGGGTATCTTATGGCTTGTAACACGTCCTCAGAGGATTCTCTCAAGCGCCACTGGGCCTGGGTTTTATACTAAGTAGGGATCTCGCTTGCTCTCTTATTCCTCATCCTAATATACGGGACGTAGTTAGCCTCTTTAGCTAACTGCGATTACGACCATATGTTTGTAATCGAACGTCTGAACAAATATAAAATGATTGACTTACGAAGACAATGAGTAAACTCATAGCAAGTAGAGGACATGAGATGTTCATCAGAACCGGCACCTGTCGTTTCATATGGTAAAGATAGTGAAGGAGGATCCTGATCAACAGCCGTCATACGTTAGTCCGAAAAAGGAATTATTTATATAACAGGGTATAGTATCCATCTCTATGGAAGATCAAACAAAAACACGAGCGAAGACAACACAAAGTTCACTAGAAGTCGTTGAAGCGCTACGTGAACTTGGCGGTTCGACTTTAGAGGAGCTATCCGAACATACGGGATTTTCCACGAGTACTGTTCACAGGCATTTGGCGACGCTTCGAGATTACAACTACGTCACTCAGGAAGATGATCTCTATCGAGTTGGCCTCCAGTTCCTTACGATGGGAGGGTATGCACAGCGTGAGATAGATGCATATCCAGCCATCAAAGAAAAGGTAGACCAGCTTGCTATTGATATGGATGAACGTGCGCAGTTTATTGTCGAAGAAAACGGTCAACGGGTATATCTTTACACCGAGGTTGGGCAGAGCGCGGTCCAGACCGGTGCGCGTATCGGAAAGCGTGGCGAACTCTACACCAGCGCTGCCGGGAAGGCAATTCTAGCGAACTTACCGGAAGAGCGTACCCACGAAATAATCGATATGCGCGGCCTTTCCGGAGATGCTAGCAATGCCATCACTTCCAAGGAGGCGCTATTTGAGACCCTAGAAGAAATCAGAGAGCGGGGATATGCGTTCAACAGGCAGGAGACGACAGACGGAGTCCACGCGATTGGTGCCGCCGTAACAGACGCTAACGATGAGGTTCTTGGCGCACTCAGCGTTGCGGGTCCGGCTCACCGGCTGAAGGGTGATACCTTGACTGAGGTGTTACCGGAGCAGATCTTGGGCACCGTCAATGAATTAGAACTCCATATCCAACACTCAGCTCACTCCTGATCCTCAGTAGTTTTCAGGAATACATCCGGTGATTCGTCCGTAGAGCAGGAGATACATGCCACTAATCGAAGATGACCGAATTACACTGATCAGCTATGTTGATTCCGAACATAAAAATAGGATTGTTTGTCGCCGTGACCATCATATTTTCCGATTGCCCTTGTTCTGTTATTATCGAGTGTCATAGCCACTCTACCCGTTCTGAACGCATCCGTCCCATCAGTTAGATACTGGGATCAATGATTATCTTTCCGAGTACACCGGAGGACATGAGTCGTTCGTGAGCTGCCGGCAGTTCGTTGAGACCGAATACACGGTCGATCTTTACCGTGAACCGACCATCAGCAAGCCGCGAGGCCACTTGGCGTAGGATCTGCGCTTGATCGTCCGTTGAAGCCGCTAGCGACATAAACCGCAGGTCAGCGTCGGCCTGCTTCGCCGTCATTGCAGGGCCAGAAGGAATCTTAATAGACGACTCTTCACCGATAATTACCACACGTCCACCTCGTGTAAGGCATTCGAGGTCGGCCTCAAGGTGTGAATCAGCGTGTGGCTCGAGCACTACATCAAGCTGCTGTCCGTCAGCGGCCTCCTTGAGACTACTTGCCGTATCGTCAGTACGATAGTCGATGACAGCATCTGCTCCGAGTGAGCGGGCCAATGAGGCCGGCTCACCCTCTCGAGCTGTTCCGATCACGTAGCTACCTGCTTGGGCTGCGACTTGAACGGCAGCATGACCGACACCGCCAGATGCACCCTGAACTAGACAGACGTCTCCGAGCGAGAGTTCGCCGCGGTTAATTAGTGCTCGCCAGGCGGTGGCAAACGCCATTGCGGCTGCTGCTCCATCGCGGAAAGAGACCTCTTCAGGAAGGTGAGCAAGCATATCCGCTGATGAGACTGTATACTCTGCATATGTTCCGGGCGAGAAAATTCCCAGACCAGTAGCAAATACCCGATCACCTGGTTCGAAGGTAGTGACATCCTCACCAACGTCTTCGACGACACCCGCCATGTCGGAGCCACCGACATGAGGGAGACCGGTCATCGGTGAAATATTCCCTTCACGAAGGTACGTATCGATAGGGTTGACGCTAGCTACCTCTATACGGACGAGCACCTGATCCGCAGTCGGAAGTGGTTTGTCGATATCCTCTTCGAAGGCCAATACGCTCTCGTCGCCGTGTTCATGATACCGAACAGCTTGCATACGATACGATAACATCCCTACTATCTCTAAAAGGGGTGAGGTCACGGCCCTTTTTGCCGAGAATGTCATTCATCACTGTCTTGAATGGGTTATTTGATTTACTAGGTGTCCGTCGTCAACTTCGGATACTTCTTTCAGCAGATAGAGTTCTGGTGATGATCACACTACCAAATACAGTAATACTCAATAGTGACATACCATGTGTTACCTATTACCAAAAGACTTAATATAGGATGCGTCAATGCTACTGGTAGTTCAGCGTAGAAGCCGCTGAACGGGGTTTAAATATGGTTAAGAGCACCAAGTTCAATCGGCGGTCATTCATCACGGGGACATCGTCAGCTGCAATTATCGGTCTTACTGGCTGTCTTAACAGCACGGTAGGTGGTAATGGTGGTTCAAGTGGCTGGACGTTAGGTACGTCTTCCGAAGGGTCATCCTCGTTCCGTATCGGCTCTACGTGGACTGAATACGCTAAACAGAACGATCTCCTTGACATCGAAATCGATGCAGTGGTCACGGAAGGAACAAGTGCCTCCTACCGTCGACTAGATCGAGGTGATTTCGAGATGAGCGGTACTACGACCCAGCTACTTGATACCTCACCTGATCAGGGGACCTTTGAGGAGGATTCCCTCCAAAATTTCGGCTCAATCCGACAGGTGCGTGGGTATATGGGTTTCTACAACTTCGGCCTCTATAATGCAGACAAGGTCAGCGGCTGGGACGACCTTGAGGGGCGCTCCGTCGCAATCTCCTCAGCGGGTTCCGGAACGCGGCCACCTGTTGAGTGGCTAGTGGATCAGGAGATCGGGCTTGATAACATCGACAACCGATATATGGCGTTCGCAGATATTCCAAGTGCTTTGCGCTCAGAGCAGGTCGATGCTGCATTCACGTGGACAGTTAACAAGTCTATCCCACAGGGTTGGTTCCAGGAAATCGACGCAACAGTCAATTGGCAACCCCTTCCATTCTCTGATTCGACCATCAGTGCGCTCAACAACGAACTTAGTTACTCCACATACGTCGAGCTTGGATCGGACACCGTCTCCCAATTTAGCGAGAACTACCAAGAAGCGATCGATTCGTTCACGCTGACGTACCTATATGTACTCAACAAGGACCGTGATCCCGACACCGTCTACGATATCGCGAAAATGACGCACGAACACGGCGAAGACCTAGTGGAGGAAGACGACGTGATGAGCTTTTTCCCCGACCCTGACTCGTTCCTCGGAACGATTCACCCAGACGTGCCTGTCCATAAGGGTGCGTACGATTACTACAAGGAGGCTGGCCTCTGGGAAGAGTATGACCTAACTGCCCCGCCTGAAGCCTGATACAGGAAGCCCCATTTCATTCAATACTATGGAAAATAAAGAAAATAGTGAGGGTACGCGGACGTTAGAAAATCTTGAACGCACAATTGATGAGAAATTCAGAGACAATTATGATAGTTCCATCTGGAGTGGTGGCCCGATAGAGATACTTACCTATGGGTTCGCGATTATCTTCGCTGTCTACCACCTGTGGTACTCGCTCACATTTGCGATTCCACGCTCCCGCCACGGAATCATCCACCTTGGTCTGGTGCTCTCCATGTGGGGGCTCATCCAGATGCTTAGCGTTGACCGATCAACGCTGCGAGGGAAACTGGCCACGGTCGGTTATGGTCTTTACAGCGTCGCCTCGATTATCCCACTGTACGTAATCCAATCTAACTACGATAGTATCGTGGTTGCTGCCGGGATCTACAACGATATTTACCTGTATATGGGGATTCTAATTATCGCTTTAGTGTTCATCGCACTTCTTCACATCTCCCGCCTCATTAGCGGGATTGCCCTGTTTGGGTTGGTCTACTCTTACTTCGGACCACTGATGCCAGGGATCTTGGCTCATCGTGGTCTAACACCGCGTCGTATTATTACGATGAACACCGTTGAGATGCAGGGCTTGTTCGGAACACTTCTACAGATTTCGGCAACATGGGTCGTGATCTTCCTGCTGCTGGCCGGGCTGATGGAGAAGTACGGCGGGATGGCGACGTTCATCAAGGGTATGACTCGCTTGGCTGCACGCCGGAAGTACATCGAGATCGGACAGGTCGCTGTGGCCGCAAGCATGTTCATGGGGTCGATCAATGGCTCGACCGCCGCGAATACGGCGACGACCGGCGCGTTCACCATTCCGCTGATGAAAGAGAACGGCTACCGGCCAAAAGTTGCAGCCGCGATCGAGGCGGTTGCATCCTGTGGCGGACAGATATTACCCCCAATTATGGGGGCAGGTGCATTCTTGATGGCGGAACTCATTGATCCCAATTACTCTGAAATCGTCCTTGGTGCCGTTGCGCCCGCACTGCTTTTCTTCTTGACAGTTGCGATCTCGATCTCGCTGACGACCAGCCACAACGTCTCGAAAGACATCGAAACAACGGCTGATTCACGGGGCGCGATGAAGCGAGTCTTCGATATTGTCCGCCATTACGAGTACCTCGGTATGTTCGCCGTCCTGATGTGGTGGTTAATCGGCGTCGGTGCAGATCCGATGGTCGCTGGTTTCTACAGTATCATTGTTCTGATGGGGCTGCGGCTCCTTCGCGTGGTCTCTGATATTGTACAGGGCAAGGGAGATGCCAAGCCAGAACTGAAGTTGTACCTCCGTACGACGCTTGAGGGACTCCGTCGAGGAGCGGAGGCAACGCTCGATCTCACTATTCTCCTGGCAAGTCTCGGTATCGTCATCCGGGCACTCATCGTCACTGGCTTTGCTCAACAGTTATCGTCGTATCTTGTCCTTCTATCTGGCGGCGAGGTTATCATCATGCTCTTCCTAGCGATGTTGGCAGCGATCACCTTTGGGATGGGATGTCGACAACAGCGGCCTACATGATCGTTGCCGTGCTCGTCGCCCCGTCGCTGGTCGACATTGGCGTTAACGAATTCGCTGCCCACATGTTCGTATTCTACTTCGCTATCGTCTCAAATATCACCCCACCGATCGCACTCTCGGTCATCATCGGCCAAGGTATCGCAGAATCGGACTTCTGGGAGACTGCCGTCGAGGCGCTCCGCCTTGGCTTCCCCATGTTCCTGCTCCCATTCGCGTTCTTCTATAACAACGCGTTGCTCTACCCTGGTCTAATGACAGTTGTCGCATTTCTGCTTGTGTTCGCCGGGTTCGTCGCGATTAGCATCGGTCTTACCGGCCGCGCTGGAGGGAAAATCCCGGCGTTCGTCCGGCCGGTATTCATAGCACTCGGCCTCGGCGCGATCTTCGTCCCATCGGTTATCGGTCAGACGCTAGTCACCGCCATCATTCTCATTAGTCTGGTTTACTACCTGCGTCCTAACCAGATTAGCCGGTTCTGGGCGACCACAGGGTAATCCCACTAGACTTACTCTTTTCCGTCTCTGTATTTCCCGCCGTAACTCCTCAGTCATTTGACCATCGCCTCGGCAGGTGATTTTATTATGTTGGCGAATTATTGACCAGTATGTCAGATGGGTGGCAGCGAATCCGTCCCGAGGAAAAGAACCCGCGAAGTGATAAGCCTGGCAAACGGTGGGAGCTATCTCCGAAGTTAAATATCGACGCGTTCAATCTTAACGTCGCGGTTCTCGAGCCCGATGAGCGACTTTCCCAGAATCACTTCCATTATCACGAGAACCAGGAGGAGCTGATCTACGTCGCTGCCGGTCGTTGTCAGATTGAGGTCACTGACGATCAGTTTATCATAGAACAGAACGACGCGATACGGTTCGACGCAGGTAAGGACGGTGTCCATCTCGTCCATAATCCTTTTGACGAACTGTGTCGCATCATCGCAATCGGATGGCCGCCAGAGGGCCGGTACCCAGTAGAGAAAGTGAAAACATACGATGAATTACTTGCAGAACGAGAAGGAGTTTAGTTCGGCACTGTCTAGTTGAGCCAATTTGAGAAGTGATCAGGTCGTTGGGTTTCTTGGACAAGATGCTCGCAGACCTGCTCAGTGCGAGCTATGAGGCGGATTTAGAAGAATTTTGGGAGAGCGAGCGGACGGCGACGCCCGTCAAGACGTTCGCCGTCCACCTCCATGAAACAGGTCGTTCTCTCAGGGAAAAACAACAATCTTAGCCGAATTAGGCATTGAACGCTTGCATGGAGCGGTCTGGAACTGGGTTCATCGGCTGGCTGACAGCGGACGCGACCCGCCGACGTTCACGAGAGCAAAACTCTCGTGCGGCCCATCAGAACGCAAAGCGTTCTGAGGACGGCATCGCCGTCGCGGGTCGCTATCGACGAAACCGCTGTCAAGATCAACGGCGAGTGGTCTTGGCTATATGCTGCAATAGACATCGAGACAAAGTTGATTCTTGACATTGCATTGTTTCGTCGACATGGCACTGATCCAGCGGCTGCGTTTCTGCAGAAACTACGCGAGAAACACGATCTCTCCGAGGCTGAGTTTCTCGTCGATCAATTTGGCTATCGGACTGCCCTCTCTCGAGTCGGACTGAGCGGTCAGGTCAACTATATCAACCGAAACCTCATCGAAAAGTGGTTTCACACTCTCAAAATGCGCATCGACCGCTTCCAGAATTCGTGGGTGGGCAGTCGGGCAAGCGTCCGCGAGTGGCTTGAACAGTTCGTGCATTACTACAACCACCAAAGACCGCATCAAGCTCTCGACGGAAACGTGCCAGTCGAGGAGGTGCAGAACTATACAGTGCCTGGAATAGGCTTTCAATAGAGCAGCTACTGAACTAGGACGGAAAATCAACTCCCCTCTATTTCTTCCTTTGTAGCGCTACCGTCTAGATAGCGTTGCCCCAAGTTTGTAATCTGATAATAGCCTCTGTCATCATCAACTCGTTCGATCAGTCCATGTTCCCTGAGTTCTGAGATCCGACGCTTGGCATGAGTAGTGCTAATATCGGTAGTTCCCATCGAATCAGAAGTTAGTCGAGACTGATGAGGTTAGATTCTCAGGAAGCGTCTGAATGGGTGTATGAAGTGCCTCTACCATCCAGACACCGTTCTTACGGCCTCTGACCTTGAAACCTTAGCGCTTGATCTCCTCTCTGAGATCCCGATCCCCGGAGTCGAAGGCTGCGGCTTCGACTCCGGGATTATCCGACAGACGCTCCTCCAGGCCGCTGTCGATCAGAAATCCATCAAGGCTGTCACTGACACCACTCGTGGAACGTACTCCGATGACTACACGCTTGCCCAACTTCACACGGTCCCGCCTGCTGAACTCGAAGCAATCGCTAACCGCCTTCTCTGTCAGCAGGCGGCGATGATCCTCGGCGCTGGGCCGAGGATCATCTGCCTCGACTTCGTCGATATCCATTATCATGGCTGTCCACACGCTGAACCTGGTGTAATCTGTCACACGAAGCCTCGCGATGGCACCTCCCAGTGCCATCGCTACCTTGCTGGATTTGTTCTTTGTCGGGCCAAACCACTGGTCGTCGCAGTCACACCCGTTCGTGGTGATGAACCGAAGAGCGACGCGGTCGAGCGAGTGCTCGACCACGTCGCGGCCCTCCCTTTGATGTCGCTGGCGTTCTTGCCGACCGTGGGTTCTACGACGGAACGTCGATCGAGCGACTGAATGCAGTCGCATCAGTCGCTCTTCCAGTCGTGCGGCGCGGAAAACAGATGGCAGAGAAACTCGACACGACGGTGTCCTACTGGACGGAGTACGTGATGTACGAGGGGAGCGAGCGGGAACTACGCTTCCCGCTCGCGGTCTGTGTCTCCTACCAGCAGGGCAATCGAGGTAAACACGGCTTGCTCGTTCGGGCGTACGTGGCGTGCGATCTGACCGATCGCACGCCGAAAGATGTCGAAGCACTCTACCAGAAGCGCTCAGCGATCGAGACAGCTTTCCGAACGATACGTGAAGCGCGTGCACGAACCAGCACGACTGATCCAGTCGTGCGGCTGTTGTTCGTTCTGGTGAGCTTCCTGTTGCGGAATCTCTGGGTGATCGTTCGGTGGGGCGTGCTCGCCACGCCGCAGCGCGGCGGGCGAGCACTGCCTGTCTGGTTCCGGTTCGAGGTCTTCCGCGAGTGGATTGATCACGCACTCGACGACACGTTACGGCGGAAATGGGAAGCACCGACGAACTGTACCGGGATTCCGGCGACCTATAGCCAGCTGGACGCGGGCTGAGATCGCCCGCGTCCAGCGGCAACCCTATACCGGAGCGACGGCCTCGCATCGTGTCTGGCGCGACGGCTCTCTCACTGTCGTGAGATCGCCGTCTGAGCGTGCCGCAGGGAATCACTCGGTCTGATCTCTTTCAGTCCTTCTAAAAATCGAGTCAGCAATCAGGATCGATGGGAACTACCGAATATTCAGATTAATGGTCTGACGAGAGCGATCGGACCCTGACATCTATATTCGTTGCCCTACAGGATGATGAAATGATCCAGCTTCGTCGGTATTGTAGAAGATGCAATTGGAGAGAAGTCCGTCAGTTCACTACCTCCATTACGAAACAGGGGAGACCAGATACAGAACAAACCTCTGAGTCAACTGTGAGGTCTCTTGAAGAACTGTTTAATCAGCCGAATTAGCTTCTGACCAATTTCTACCATTTCTACTAACTGACTGGATTGGGGCTTACTATTTTGAACACCACGCTAGGCGGTTATCAACGAACGAAGCCGAATCAATTCGATTTCGGCTGACAGCTCTTTCTCTTGAAGTTAGGAATCAGTAGGATCCAAGCAATTGAGAGTGACGTTGCTAACATCAGACGGCCGACAGTAGTTGAGACTGGTCCTCTCAATGCATATGGCGTGACCGGATAGGGTTCTCTCAGAGAGATCAGGGTGGATCGACTGTTCAGTAGGTGTGCGAGTTTACCATTGGGACTCAACTTCGATACAGATTCTGTTCCAAAACTACACTAGAAACAAAGCGCGAACGTATGGATGAATGCTCCGTCAGATTAAGTCTTCATTCCATGACCCGTGAGTGGCATCACCACGTCTGCATCTTGCCCAAGTGTTCCACGGTCTCGGTACGTGGCAAGTGCTGCAGGCGCGATCGCTGAGGTCGATTCCACGTAGAACCCGTGCCTGTGGAGCCGAGTTAACTCCGTTTGCACAGCTTCCTCCGTAATCGCAATCGCATCACCGTCGGTTGCAGCAATCGCATCCAGGAGCTGTTGTTTTCGCGTCGGCTCCCGTATCTGAATGCCGTCTGCTACGTCATTTTCACCCTCGGGAACCTCATGGAGTTCGCTCGCAATCGGAGCATAGCCTGCGGCTTGTGCGCCGAGTAGCCGTGGCACTGAATCGATCCACCCTGCTTCAGATAACGCCTTGAAACCCCGGTACACCCCCAAAAACAGGGTTCCATGACCGAGGGGCATCACGACCGCATCGGGGACGTTCCAGTCACGTTGGAGCGCGACTTCGTACGCGAACGTCGCAGTTCCTGCAAAGAACGCTGGACTCCATGAATGACTCGCGTACCACGCATCGCCCGATTCGACTGCCTCGATGCATGCTTCAGTCACGGCTTGGCGTCCGCCTTCGATTCGAACAGGCGCCGCACCAGCCCGTTCGATTGCTCGGAGCTTCGACTCCTTCACCGATGCTGGGACGTAAATCTCCGCATCAATACCTGCTTGGGCTGCGTAGGTTGCGATGGCAGCTCCAGCGTTCCCCGATGAATCTTCTACGACTCGATCTGCGCCACACGCTATCGCGTGGCTAATAGTCGTGGTTGCACCCCGATCCTTGAAGCTACCCGTTGGGGAGACGTATTCGAGCTTGAACTGAGCATCCCACGTCGATGATGGAATCAACGGTGTCATTCCTTCGCCGAGCGAGGGACCTTTTTCGACGGGAATGAACATATCAAACGACCAGAGGCCATCTCGTGTGTCGAACTGACCGGGGTCTGGCCGCTCGTAGTCTGGAAGCGGTTGGGAAGCAAAGTCGAGGACACCGCCACACTCACACCGCCACTGATCATCGTATGTCCGGTCACACGAGGAACAGATGAGTTCTGGCCTAGTCATTTTCTCTCTCTCTGTCAGCATGAGTAATATGAACACCGAAAGCGGTAGAGGGATGTCTTGACCGAATACGTAGTACACGGCGACGGAAACTATGTCGACGAAGGAAGACAAGTCAAGGGATGAGAATCCCAAACGATGGTCGTACGGTGGTTCTTGTCCCGTGTAGCGGCTCTGATAGAAATCTGACGAACTGACCTTGCCTTCCCAGCTACGTCGCGAAAAAAGCCAATGAGAGGAGAGAATATTAGAGTCTCGCGTCGAAACCCCCGTCAATGTCAGTAATTGTCATTTCTACAGGAGGGACAATAGCTTCAACCAAGGGATCTGGTGGTGGAGCTAGCCCTGAACTGACCGGTGATGACCTCGTCACAAACGTCCCAGGGCTGAGCGATGATATCGAGTTGACTACATACGACTTCTCGAATATTCCCAGTCCGCATTTCTCGGTCAACCAGATGCACAAGCTCAGCGAGCTGATAGCCGATTATGACCGTGACGATACAGTGGATGGTATCGTGATCACTCAGGGAACAGACACCCTCGAAGAGGTAGCGTACTTCGTTGACCTCTGTTACGATGGCGATACGCCAGTCGTATTCACGGGCGCAATGCGGAACCCATCGCTGGCGAGTCCCGATGGCCCTGCTAATCTTCTCATAGCTATTCGAACCGCGACGAGCGATGGTGCTCGTGGACGTGGCGTATTGGTCGCCTTCAATGATCAGGTTCACGCAGCCAAACTCGTCACAAAGACCCACTCGATGAGACTCGATACGTTCCGGTCGCCCGAACTGGGACCACTCGCCGTTCATGATGAAGAAACGATTCGATGGCGAGCCAGTGTCGATTCGACTCCAACAATCGACATCGCTCCGGAGACGCTAACGAACGAGGTCGCTGCCCTCACAGTGACGGTAGATATGCCCCCTTCGCAAATCCCTGAACCGGACGATTTCGAGTCAGTAGTACTGGCAACTACCGGTGCGGGCCACATTCCAACAGGGATTATCTCCCCTCTGGAAGAACTCGCACGAGAAGACGTCCCGCTTGTAGCCACTACGCGTTGCCTGGAAGGGAGACTCGCCACGTCAACCTACAATTACCGTGGTAGTGAGCAGACACTAGTGGGCTTGGGCTGTTACTTCAGCGATCGGAATCTGCAGAAAACAAGAATCGCGACGATTGTGGCGCTCGCTGGCCGCAGCCTCGAGACCATGTTCGATCGTCCCTGACGGCAGTGACGATTCGGTGGCGACGGGACTGAATTCCTTCGTTGCTGTTAGACCTTCCCTCTCGCCTGCACCTCCCATAGCTCTTCGACCTGGTCGTCTCGGACGCCGATGATGAGATCATGGAGGTTGATCGTCGTGCAGACGGGGGGACAGTGAACTCCAGCCGGTCGCCCACTTCGAACGGCTCGTCCAAGTTGCTGGTGTCGATCCACCCATGTTCCACACTGGCGTTGGCGTATTCGATATCGTCGCGGTCTTCGGGACCGGTATTTGCGGTTTGTCTAACGAGAACGTCTTGCTCCTCCGTCGACGACGAGCCGGTCGTCGTCCGGCACGCAGAAGACCGTAGTGACAACCGTCGCTGCGCAGTCGTCCTTCGAAACCATCTTTTTCCACCACGGGGTCCCTCGCTCGCTCCGTTCACTACTGGAACCACTCGACGCAAAAACATTGGTGAAAATCCCGGACGACTCGCTCCTCGCGGTCGCTCGCTCGGCGGATGCACTGGCGTTCGGTCGTTCACCTGTACTGATCGGTTGGACGGATTCTTGAGTGTGTCGTGGCCAGTATCTCGTAATGACTACGGTTCATGAGTCTCGCCGAGCTGTCTTTCGACGAATCGCACGACGGTCGCACGCTGACTGGCCAGTATACGATTCAACACCACTGTACGACCGAACCTCGCTTGCCGGGTTGGAATCGGACGTTCGCATCGTCTCGGGAATCTGGTTCAAACACGACACTCACGACTCAGTTGAGCAGTTCGTCTGCTCGCTCCCGTTAGCCTACTTCCGGTTCGAGGCCCACGACCGCTATGCGAATGCAAGACGCTACAAGATGGATGCGCTTTTTCGGGTGTTCGTTCTGAAGGAACTCTACGGATGGGATAACGAGACGGCACTCGTTGAGTACCTCAATTGTCGTCCAGAACTCTGTGAGCAATTAGACCTGGAGGCAGTACCGGACCAATCGACGCTGTGGCGCAGCTGGCACAACCGATTCACTGCCGAGCTTCGCAGTACAGTCGAGACAGCTGCGCGGACCATCCTCATCAAAGCCCAGAACGCGGGTGTCGCTGTTCCGCGCGAACCAGAACGGCACCTTCCATCTCACGACGAAGAGGACGAACCACACCCAGACGATCAAGCTGTCCTCAACGAAGCGGCACCGATTACGGACCACGTCAGCCGCGTCGTCTTCCCAGCGTTCTCATTGGATCGTGGTGAGGGCTGTGAAATCCACCAGAACGCCTTCTGGGATTTACAGACGTATCTCGGACTTCGCGAGAGACTGGCTGCGAACGAAGGGGCTCGCAGTTTCGTCTATGAATCGACGCGTGACCGGACACCGCTGGGGCACGCCCATCGCGAGCACATCCGCGACCTCTCGATTCCACAGGTCCGAGAGATTACCAGCAGGCCATCAATCGGCTCCTGAACGAAGTTGCGGAGACAGAGCAGTTCTTCCGAGCTGGGATCGTCGCCATCGACATTACCGAAGGTGACCCCTTCCCCGGTGATCGAACGGGCCACGAGGATGAGATCATCGGCACGAAGGAGAACACCGACGAGTACGCCTACCAGTGGGCTACTGTCCAGTTGGTCGGCAATGCGGTTCCAATTGTGCTGGATGCTCGTCCAGTTCGGAGGGGTGAGTCACGCAAAGAGATCGTCGAAGACTTGCTGGACTCTACCGAGGAACTGGTCCACGTCGATAACGTCCTGATGGACCGGGAGTTCGATAGCCAGCACGTCCTGGAGATGATCAGCCAGCGCGGGCTGTCGTATGTCGTCCCGAAACGGATGCAGACCAGCGAGAAAGCTCAGGCAAAGCGGTTGCTCCAACACGGCCAAGACTGGTACGAGACCGACCGAAAGCTCCACCTCGGAACAACGAGTGGCACTCAACGACGCTGATCTACCGGCGCAAAGAGAACGCTGAGCACGACGACCACCGACAGTACTCCGTGTTTATGACCAATACCGTGAGCGGATTTCTCACTGATACGGGTATCGGTGGGAAATCGAGAGCGGCTACAGGTCGATCAAGCGATTCATGGCCGCGACGATGTCGAAGAATTTCGGGCTGCGATTCTTCTACTTCGCGTTCGCCTGCCTGCTGTACTCGATCTGGAGAGCCGTCGATTTGCTCGTGCAGGTCGAGTTGACTGACGAGTACGAGCATTCGCCGATTGTGACAGCGGATAATACGCTTACACTCTTGAAGAAGGAGACGGGAATCGGATAGACAGCCGCTCAGCCCGGCCAAATGCCTGTTTTTGAGTGGTAACACTGGGTGTACTCTCGAAAAATCTCCGAAACAGTTGAGCAGTCAACAAGAATGGTGTTCTCAGAGGCGCCCTAAGTCTGATTCCGTGACGAAATTCGGCTGAAACCACGCATCACAGGCCCGCTAAACCCCCTGTAGTCTCAACTTCCCACGGCCGAAGATTGATATAGCGCTATTCAGTTTACGCCACTTTCGTAACATCCGTATTCTCCTGGTATCTGTACTCTCATAGTCTGAAACTATAATCGAAGCAACGCCAATATTACACGGTGCATTAGTCCAATAATGTACGGTGGTTTTACTAGCCACCGAGCCCTCTGGTAAGACAAGTCGATGGAAACCAGCAATTCCGGCGCTTCAACAGGGGGAACAGCCCTCGAGAACGCCCTCGCGGAGTGCCTCGAATCAAAGTCTGGCAACTACGCCGAGAACGTAGAGCGCGTCGTCGGCCAGTGGATCTCCTACTGTGCCGATCGGGACGTACGCACGCTCGAGGACGTATCGAAACGAACGATGGGACAGTACGCCGCCTACCTCTCACGGCGTGTCGACGCCGGCCAGTCCGACGACGTCGACAGCGGGATCGCTGCGTCGACCGCATGGACATATTACAATCAAGTCTCGGCGTTCCTCTCGTGGGCCGTCAAGTGGGACTATCTCGCGGAGAACCCTGCAGAGAAAGCCGCTGCGAAAGACGAACTTCCTGACCGATCCTCGAGTACCAGTGGTGAGCAACAGTTCTGGCAGCCCGAACAGCGCCGGGCGATCGTGACCTACGTCGACGAGCGAGCACGCGAGGCGATCGACGCTGACGGCATGGATGCATTCGAGGAAGTCCGTGATCGAGCGCTCGTGACGATGCTTGCCTACTCCGGCGTCCGTGGAGCCGAAGTGCTCGCGGACTCTCGTGACGATCGCCGCAATGGCCTTCGGTGGCACAGCGTCGACCTCGAGAACGGTGTGATAACCGTCCTCGGGAAGAGCCAGCAGAAAGAGGAGACGGCACTTCCAAAACAGGCGGTCGAACCACTTCGACGGCTCAAGACGCTACTCGACCCACCCGCCGACGGCTGGCCGGTCTTTCCGTCCCGGCACCCGCCGTCGCTGTACGCGGTGATCGACGACGCTGGACATGACAAGCCCGACGGGAACCCGTGGGGATACGTCCTCGAGACAGACATCGAACCGTCATCAATGAGTACGTCCGGCGCTCGCACGCTGCTGAAGCGCCTATCCGACGAGGCTAACGTACCGGGGCTCAACGAGGACGACTATCTCACGCTACATGGAGCACGCCGCGGCGTCGGTGAAAAACTCTATCGTGAGCGCGGGGCCGCCGCTGCACAACGGACATTGCGCCACGCAGACCCACAGACAACGAGTGAAATGTACTCTCACATCGAAGCGAGCGAGCTGGCCGAAGATAATACGGAAGTGTTCGACGGGGAGTGAAAGGTACGGCCTACGACTTTTGCAGCAATTTCGTCCAATGGTAATTATGTGTAAACCGACTATCTTCGTCTAAAATACCACGAAAACGACCTCCCTATTAGGATGAGACGAACTATCTCGTCCTGATGGAGATCCTGGAAGAGTACGCTGAACGAAATACCGACGGCTCTCCGGACCTTGAGGACCTCGTCCGTCTGTCGGGCGAGCCCCACTCTGTCAGGGCGATCCAAATGCGAGATGGGAATTGCCTCCTCCTTATTCCCTCCACAGACATAGCTCGATAAGCCGCCGTAGTCACGCGGTTTGTCTCCTAACTAAAGACAGATGAACGAGCCATAGGTGAAGTTTCGAAACAGTGTAAGAACCAGTGGATGTGGTCAGAGTCTGGATTACAATCGCTTTTTTGCTGAATCTGGTACAGTATGCCGAGCCCGAGCAGTTCGCGGCGTTCGCCGACGAACTGCTCAAGCGGTCAGCAAAAACAGTCATCACAATAGAGGTGTCAGTTGAGGCTACTAGAGGCGAACCCTAAACAACCTTGAGACGGGATCAAGAAACTGCCGGTGGATGGGTAACTGGGATCGCTTGCCGTAGCATGGTATCAGTGTATCTGAACACGGCGGAACGGATTCGAACGAGTCATATCAGCTAGTCTTTGTGACTTCCCCGGAGTTTCTTAGTGTTAGTTCGGGAACTATTCGTCGTTCAGTAGTCTCGAAATTTGGTAAAGAAGTGGTATTTAGCGTTCGATCACTAAGACCAGTACATCCTGATATTCTGACTGGGTGACTCTTTTTCTAAAGGCATTCCATCGTGTGAAGCCAGAGTTTCGAATGTAGCTTCTAAGTCTTGATTACAGTATGTTGTATCGCTAGAGTCCTCCGTACCAGTTGTAACTGCTGATTGATTTAACCGAACTGTATTCTCCCTCAAATCACCTGAAATATCAAAATGAATCTTAACATAATCTTCATCATCATCACTTTTATTGTCGATGTCTAAATTTGAAGAAGTAGTAGAACTGGACACGCCAACATTCACTACCTCATCGCTTGATAAGCCAAGAGAAATTGACTGTGTATTTGATCCGATACTGTTTGGAGGGCCATAATCACTAATTTCGTCGTAAGTGGATCCATTGAAATCAACATCTATGATAGCTTTGTTAGTAAGCCATGGGTACAGCCCTGTGTTATAGGGACGTAGCGTAAGCTCTGTATTAAGACCCTGATTCCCAAGATCATTTGGATCCTGTTTCCACTTTGATTCCCAGCTTAGATCATTTCCATCATCAGTAGTGATTAGGCTATCGCTCTCGGCCTGCTTATCCCAATCCCCCCAGATCTTTTCATCCTGAGATGTTTGCACCTCGTTAGTGGATAAGGATTGTGTCTCAGTACCATTTCCAACGTCCTCAGCATGCTCTCCAGCTGCTCTATGTAAGGTTTGCTCTGGAGAATTGTCCCTTTGAGACTCAGTTCCTACGACTCCGCTTTCCTGAGACTCAGTTCCTACGACTCTGCTTTCTTTATAGATACCCGTCCATTCTATAGGTGTACCATCAACGATATCAAAATTATAAGCTAAGATATTGTCTTTATCACTGTACCCCTGTACTTGCATACCAGGAACGGCCTCGGCCTGTGCATACAAATTACTGTCTTCTACGATCTCTTGTTTTCGTTCCTGAATTTCTGCTGGTGACACTGGGTCTGATGTATCCCGCCGTATCCTCAGACTACTTGCCGACTCGGTTCCCGTGCGTCGGCGCCGTTGACCAGCTGCAACGCCCGTAGTTATTAGTGCTGCTACTGCTGTACCACTTGTCTGAAGTAGTCGCCTTCTTGTTGGCTTCATAGCATCTCCAATTTAAATTTCCTCTCAAATAAACCTTATCCTCAAAGAGAATATTGGGATAATAACTAATTCAAAAGTATTGAGTGAAAAATCGCTTATTAAAGGTACTTAGATGGGGATTTTAAGCTGATCTGAAAACCATCAATACCCAATCAGTGATGATACAACTACTTTCCAATGACGATGTGAAATTTACCGCTTTTGAATGTGCAGTGTTCAGATCAGAGTCAAAAATATTTGTCTTGAGTTAAACCTCAGGATTCGGTTTTGTAGCGGTAGCGAGCCTCTCTTGGAGTATTGGTCGTTATTGGTGGATCTTCTGAGCGTCGTCGATCAACCGTTCCAACAACGGTGGCGAAGAGTAGCCAAGGTGTTCACCGAGTTTGTGAAGGATGAGCTGGGCGTGCGACCGAAAGGTCGCCGGTCGGTCAGTCACTCCGACAAGGTGGCTGAGAGGAGAGCACTTGGTGTCGCTCGCCTGCGGCAAGCCGCAGAACTCGCGTTCTAGCCCTAAAATCGCGTGTTGGACGCCACTCAACGCATCTTGCTTTGCGAATCAAGGGTTGTGGCACAGAATTCGAAAGAGTTCTACTCGGATTTTATCCGATTCCTCCAAAGCTCGTTTGTGGGCGCTCTACATCCCAAGACGTGGAATCATTCGCTTCTCAAATTGTTTCAGTGAACCGAAGTCGAAACAGATACCGATCGGATCCAGTTGTTCAGTTTTGCATGAAATAATCTCATCTAAACATTATATAGATAGACCCAATTTATCTCGGAAATAATATGCTACACCAAGTGCGACTCCAATACTTCCAATAATAGACAACTCCAATGAATGTTCTATGACTGATCGGGACTGACCGGGTGAGATACTATACAGGCTCCCATCCGTACTACCAATATACACAGAGTTATTTGTAATTGCTGGTGAAGATTTAACCCGTGGACCTATAGATAATTCGCCCTCTTTTCCCCCACTTTTTTCATTAAGAACATACAAAGCGCCATCTTCACTAGCTACATATACATAATTCTGAGTCACAACAGGAGACGATGTTATGTATAGTCCGGTTTCAAAAGACCATCTTTTCTTTCCCTCACTATTCGACAATGCATAAATTTTGAATCATGACTAGCAGCAAAAACAGTTTCATTTGTTACCGCAGGTGATGCAGTAACCCAGTGACCAGTCTCATATTGCCATATTTGTCTACCTGTATTATCTACAGCATACACATTTCCATCGTTACTACCAAAAAATACCGTATCATCGAGTATCGCTGGATCTGATTCAATAGCACCTTTTGTTTCAAATGTCCATTTTCAGAACCGTCTGATTTAGAAAGGGCGTATAATTTTCCGTCACTCGAACCGACATAAATGGTGTTTTGACCAACTGCAGGTGTCGTTTCCGTAGGCACCTCTTTTTGTGTCCAGATTAAATCTCCATCAGATTTGTTAAAAACATAGAGACCACTTTCCCCGAATGTAATATATATTCGTTTATCTTCCGTTGTTATTGAGGAGGTATCTGTAGTTCCTTTGTTCCAAGGCTGTTTATCCCACTTCACTTCACCAGTCTCTGAATCTAACGCATAGACCTGCCCAGCCTTATTTGCTACAAAAACGGTGTCGTCAATAATAGCTGGAGAAGAGGCTATTGTCTCCCCACTATTGAGTGACCATTTCTCCGTCCCTGTTCTCTTGTTTATAGCATATAATTTACCATCATCGCTGCCTACAAAAACAGTATTATCAGCCACAACAGGAGAACTCCTCACATGGTCATTTGCTTGATAAGTCCAATCTATGCCAATATCTGTTTGCAGATTTAATGAAGAATCTGCATACCCACTATTCCTTGAATTACCTCCGAATTCAGGCCATGCTTTTGCATTATAGCCGGTAGTATTTCCTGAAATAGCTGGAAGAATAAACACACCTGCCGAGACACTACTGGCTGTTCTCAAAAACTCTCGTCGACCCTGTACTCGGACCATAATTGTCTACAAAACAACAGCATTTATATGCCTTCTGATAGAGATTGATAGACTCTAGTAACAACTGAAACGATTTACACGCCGATCGCATAGCCGTTGTGCGATCGGATGTGCATTGACTTTCAGTGGCTACTATAGTTCATATCCTGAGAGCACGTAGTAGAGGCGATGACTACGTGGGAAACAAGCTGTCCGGTGTGGATGAGGAGCAATTCGTCAGAACTGCGCACGGAAACGGATGCGAAGGCAGCTAAACGCCTCATGTGCGCTGTGTTGTATTCTCAGGTAAAATCTCCCGCAAAGACCGAACAGCTACTCGGGTTCCCTGAACAGACGATCTACGACTGGCTCGATGTCGTCGCCGAGCGCGACCTCCCACGTCCCGAGCAATCCACTCGACTTACTGACGAACAGTGGACAGAGCTGACGGCGACGCGGCCAGCGTCGCCGTCTGAAGCTGGTTACGACGACTCCACGTGGACGCCCGCACTCGTGCGTGAGCACACTTCATACAGCTATAGTAGAATTTGGAAGTCTTTGTAGTGGCACCGCCGAAGATTGGCGTGTCTCGTTGTCTCTCGAAGATCTGGTGAGAGGTGTGAGTAGACACTTCTGGAGATTACTATAACTGGTACTGTTTATATTGTATTAACAGCATGAGAGTACAGGTAGTGATTAAAACAGGACCTCCGTTTCATGTGCTTCACTGGAGTTCTGCGTGCGGAGGTGGGGGGTGGGCGCTGTAATTCTTTGGCGCTGTCGCCTTGGGGACACCCGCCAAGGGGTCGTTCGCGCGAAGCGCGAAACGACCCTGCAGGCGTTGCGGTGCGATCGCGGTGCCGACCCCGCCCTTAAGGCGCGGACTACAATCAGATTTGTCTAATCAGGGCTATTATTCAAACTGAATTGCAGAAAACAGCAAAAACGAGAGTATTGCCACTATGCGGGCCGGTTCACCGATCCGTGACTGCGCTGACGAACCCGGTTTCAGTCCCGCCACTGGGTGTCTTCTAGGTCAGCTCGACGCCACACAACGCGGTCGGGTCGTTCCCTGACCGCGACCACTTCTTAAGGGCTTCACTGGCGATCGTCCTGACGTTCTCGAAGCTATCGGCCTTCAACCGGGAAAGGATCGTATCGATCCGCATTCGTCGAGGCTCGCCCTGGTCGTCGAACTTAAGGTCGGTGCCGTTCTTCGCGAGCCACTCCTGAAAGGGAGAGGACTCGGCGACGTGATCGGCCAAGCCATGATGTGCTGCACCCGATCGGCGTAGCTCTCGATCGCGTACTCGGCGGACTCGACGAGCGCTCGTAATTCCTCGCGGTGCTTCCAAGCTCGAAACGACACGTCGCCTTGATCCAGCTCGAGAATCTCGCCAAAGTCGTTGATCGTGCGGTAGATCGTCGCGGGATGCTTCCCAGCTGGTCGGCGAGATCGTCGACGGTCGCACCGCCTCAGTCACAACCGTCTCGGACACGTCGCGAGCGGTCTCGCCCATCTCTCGCAGCGTCGTCATCAACAGGTGGTCCGTCTTCGCCTCGAGGCGCGGTGTTGGATCCTCGTACAGTTCGACCAGCTCGTCTCGAGCGACAGCGTCGAAGTGGTCGTCTGCGGCGTAGACGCTGCTTCCGTCGGGACCAAGCGGGATGTCTTCCCAGTTCAGCGCGTTCAACAGCGTCTCCTTGATCTACTCGGTCACCTCGTGGCGATCGGCCCATGCCCATGCCTCGTTGTCGTTCATCGACTTATTCACCAGAACCTTCTCCTTCGGATGATACGATGGGGACTCATATCGGTAATGGGCTATGGAAATATTTATTTATTCCAACTACTAAATCGATGATGTTAGGTATGGGATCAAATGGAATACTAGGTAACATACTCAATACGATAACTGTAGGCCAGACCGCCGACGCGTGGTTTCTCAGACAGATGACCAGCCCCAATACGTCTGGACTGGCCTACAAAACGGTGACTGGGCTGATAGCCCATTGCGATATCATCCGTCGTGGGAGCAACTCCACGTGGGATGGATTACTCGAATCAGCGACTGAGATCGTTGATCTCGAGACGCTGCTGGGAACACGACGTCCAAATATCCACCATTATGAGTGATAATTCACCTCGTGAGTCATCCGAATCGGTCACCAAATGCCCTCATTCGGTATTCAGTTTCTCGACCCAGACTCGCCGGTTGTTCGGCCAGATTAGGTCAACAATCCAGCCACTGGCAGTGTGGCTCGTGTTTTTGATCGTCATCTCTGGGTCAGTAGCTGCGCAGTCGGAGGTCGGAGATGTCTACTGTGGGACCGGTGTCGAGACTGGAATCGGGATCGTCTTTGGTGCCGTTGCTGGTCTCGGGCTTCCTGCAACCGGATTCTACGTTGGTCGGTCCGGTCTTTCGTACATGCGTGCTGGTGGGAATCCAGAGAAGAAGAACCAGGCCAAGGAGAGGCTCGTGATGTCAGGAATCGGGTTCGGGATCATCGTCCTCGCCCTGATCTCACCAGAACTTATCGACAAGGTCGGCAGTCAGATGGGATTTGGCTTCTCAGACTGTGTGCGGCCGTTCTAATCCACTAAACGGAGCATTTGACTGAAACCAATGACCACGCCACGTGTGATCGTCATCGCCCTTACGCTCCTCGCTGCGAGCGGGGGCATTGTTTGCCTGACTGCAGGAGCCTCTGCAGCTGAGCCAAACTCGAGTACGGTGATTCCCGATGACGGACCTGCATACGGTGTGAACGAGACGCGGTTCCCGCTGCTGTGGTCGGAAGACCTCGAGCAGAGGAACCGCTCGAGTGACGAATTCGAGGCCAACGTGTCCTCCGCTGCGGATTTTTCCACCCGACTTGCTGGCTCAACAGACGCTCCGTTCGAACAACCGATGGGAGACGTCGAGACCTGGAACAGGGGAGATGTGCAGGACTTCTCTCCCGGCGACGAGGAAACGTCGGTTCATCCCGAGAGTGCACAACTCGAGAACGGGCTCTACATCACGGATGCGTATGCGAGCATCGTTGCAGTCCAGCCGTCGACGGTGTTGCATTCGGGGAATAACTCCACCCGATACATCGCTCCAGACGGAGAGATCCTCGCGATTACCGACTATCGAGTCCGTGTTCCGGACGACGATATCAATGGATCAGTCCGCGACCGATGGTCGATTGCCGAGACTGATATCGACACTGTCGAACTACGGGCGGACGGTCGGGTACTCGAATCCGACAATAACCATCGATCCACACTCGAGTACAGTGGGCTATCAGGGACACAGAACCTCTCCGTCGAGGTTGACATCTCTGTTCGCCTCCGTCACGAAATGCGAACGTGCGAGGAGTACAATAGTACTACAGAGTCCTGTGACGGAGAATGGGAGACTGAAACTGAATATCCCACTGAGCAGGTAACAGTAGACGACTCCCGCCAGACAGTCGTTACTCGGCTGTGTTGAATCACTAGACAGCGGCGGAATGGTTCGCTAAATCGAAGGTCTTGAAGCGGGAGACTTCAGTTGTTCATGACCCAAATCTCCCGCTTCATTGGGGCAGTTGTGCCGATTGCTCAAAACGTTACTGGCGATGGAGACGAATCCGCCGCCCCGAAAGGTGGCGGCGGATTCGCCGACTATGCCCTCGTTTCCCTGCATTGTCTGCGGATTTACCTCGATACGTCCTATCGAATGACGATCGATCTGCTGAAGGAAATGCCGCAAATAACAGGGGAGATCGGCCTTGATACGGCCGATCTCCCCGCACCATCTACGCTGTGTAAGGCGTTTGATCGGATCGAGATGAGCGTTTGTCGAGTGTTGCTGTGCCAGTCGGCACAGCTACACGACCTCTCTGAGCACGCTGCGATCGACGCTACGTTCTATGAACGAGATCGTGCAAGCCGTCACTACTGCCACCGAACGAATTATCGTGTTCAGACGCTCAAAGTTACAAAACTCGTCGATACAGCAACGCAAGCTGTGCTTGATCTTCACTGCTCGACGACGTTAGAAGGCAGCGACGCAGATCTCTGTGAGCAGATCGCCCGCCGGAACGCGGGCGATCTGCGGTCTCTAGCCGCTGATAAGGGCTATGACAAGCAACAACTCCGCGAACGACTCCGTGAACTCGACATTCGCCCGCTGATCAAACACCGGATCTTCGCTCCGTACGATCACGCACACAACGCCCGCATTGATGAAGATCGGTACGCTCAGCGGTCAATGGCCGAAACCGTCAACTCAGCCGTCAAGCGCTCGCTCGGCTACGCCGTGCGAGCGCGTAACTGGTATCGAGAGTTCCGTGAAATTTCTCTGATGTGTGTCGTCTACAACATCAAACGTGCCGTCAAACAGTGAAATCCACCGCCTTACAGCGATTCAACAGAGCCCGTTACTCAATTCAACGAGAGTAGCGGAACGCGAGTGACGTTCGAGAGCGACGAGAACCGCACCGGTGTCGTCGTCCATCCGGGTACCACGTGGTCAGCAATCGATATTGACAGTGAGACCCGTCTTCGAGGGAATTGGCGGTTCTACTCCGCCGGAGTCGACGGCTGGCAGACGATGGTGTCTCAGACAGAGACGGACACTACCCGCACGGATTCGTCCGTTCGCCCAGCACAGGTCCACGCCATACCCACGCAGAAACAACCGGATATCTCGAGCGAGACAACGGATAATGCTGAGCCACCGTTGGTTATCGAAGAGACGTGGGGAAGCGAACAGGACGGGCCATCACTCCCGAACAGGACCGATATTGCGACTGCCGATCGCTATGTGAACACGACATCGATCGCTGTCCAATCGCGAACGCTTCCAGTAGCAACCGTCGATGAGGTGACCGTTCACGGCATCGTTCGCGGCCAGTCACGGACAGTCTCGATCGATGATAACGGAACCGTTCGCGAAACGAACCTCGAGTTGACGGTCCTCGAAGCGAACTCGACAGGAGCCCTCGTTCAGGCAACGGTCACGGAGAACGCGACCAGCGAGCCGATTACAACTGGGCGAGTCGAAGTCGGCAATCAGTCGGCCGCTGTGAACGCTAGTGGAATGGCCGTTCTCGAACTCGAGGAGCGGCCGTCCTTGCTCGTTGATGGTCAGTACGTCCCAGCGGAGTGGTGGCGTGCAGACCACCTGTACGGCACAGCAAAGGACCGAGCGAAGGTACCCCCGAAGTATCCTGCCTTCCAGAAACTCATTCAGTTAGTCCTCGTAACGCTCCTCTGGTTCCTGCCGGTCGCGCTAGCCGTTTACGGCTTTGACTACCTGTCTGGAGGCACGTTTCTCGGACTTACAACTCAACAATGACAGAAGACACTCATACGGACGAGAGTCGTATCGCTCGTCGATCAGTCCTCGCTGGCCTCGGCGTGAGTACAGCCGCTCTTGCTGGCTGTACGTCGGAGTCCGATTCCCCGAACAATAGTACAGACGGGAATGGAATTAGTGCCGACGGGAGCGACGTATTCAATTCCGTCAAGATCGTCGAAGAGAGTCTCGAGATCGAAGTAACCGATGATGCTTCGGTCGAGTTCATCAACCTCGTCGATCCGGATGGTGAACTCCACGATCAACAGCGTCTCGAGACTGGCGAAACCAAGACGTCGTTCGAAATTTCGGAGAATCAGATGAGACTCCTGCCGGAGAATATGAGTTAATTGCCCTCGATGGAGACCAACAGCTCGGTACGACAACGATCACGCTCAAGGCAGATTGTACGATCACGGACGTGTTGTGGGCGGCAGAGAACCCCGACATGGACTGGGACAAGAATTCGCCTGTCTGGGATGAGTATGCAGCTGTCGTAATCAAGAATAAAGGAACAATTCCATCGTTGCTCACCGAACTCGAATGGGCAGGGGCACCAGTCGCCCGACTACAGTCCAAGGAATCGCAGTCGTACTACCATGAAACGCGCTTGCCGCCGGGAGAGACTACAGTCTATTCAAACGGCCTGTCTATCGAACCGAAAACGCGCTGAGTTCACTTGCCTGTGGAGAACTCGGTACAGAACCGATGACCGTGACGGCTGTCGTCCAAGTAGGCTCAGATCCTTCCTATACCCAGCAAATCAAGTATGGGGGAGACCAGTCATGTGAACTTTCTATCATAGAAGGGGGGCCAACTGAATCGACATCTAATGGAGATGAGAATTAAATGGCATGGCTGCAAGAGGAGGTTGAGAACGCAATCGAGAACGTCATTGAGGATTTCACCAATGCACTTCTCAATCTTATAAACAATATCTATGAGGCGATTTTAGGGCCGATTGTCGGAGTACCGTCTCCAAAGTCAGATTCAGGATATATGGTGGTTGGGACTCCAGATAATGCGCCATGGGGGAGTCTCTACCAAGACGTATATCTGGCATATATCATGCCGTTAGCAATCATGATGGTAGTTATTGCCTTTGCATTTATTGGCCTCCGTGCGGGCTCAATGAGCGAGTACCGACGAAAACAGCTTCTGCGACGGCTTGGACTCGTATTCATGGGGACCTTCGTTTGGTTTCCACTGGTATCGGTTCCGATGCAATTTATCGACGCAGTCGGAATGACGATGGCCCCAACTGAGGAGATGTCAGCAGGGCTTGGCGGCCTTATCCAATCCTCTCTCGGGGGCACGTTTGCCATTCTCGCGATGGTCGTCATATCGAACTTCTTTTGGTCATCGCGGGATTCATCGTTGCTCTCCGCTGGATCGCCCTTTTCGTATTAACACCAATCATGCCATTACTGGGTGTTCTCTGGGCAATGGAAGTCTGGCCGTTTAGTCCAGCGGCGAACATGGCACGTCAAGCTGCAGGTGTCTACCCGGGATTAGTACTTGCTGGACTTCCACCAGCGATCCTCTTCCGGATTGGATGGGAAGTCGGTGGGCTCGAGTCTTCTGTTGATGGACTCTTCTCGCTGTTTATCGGGTTGATGCTAATCCCTGCAGCGATTATCACGATGGTCATGACGGTCTACTGGAGTAGCCCGGCAATGCGGACCATCGCCCGGACAGGTGTCTCCGCGACGAATCCTGCAGCAGCCAAATCTGGGGCTGCGAAGGCAAAACGTACCTCTGGAAAGGCCGTCCGTGGTGCTCGAAACGTCCATCGTGGATACGCAGACAATCAGATTGGTGCTATAACGAAAAGCGGACAGACGACACTCGAGAGCGGTAACTCGAAAGCGTACAAACTCGGCTCCTCAGCTCGCTCGACGAAGACTCACGCCGGCCGATACAACAACCTGCGGAAGTCGAAGACGGGTCGAATGCGCGATAAAGCCGCCGATGATGCCCGCAAGGCGACACAGAAGACATCGACTCGAGCGAAGCGTGAGTTCAAAAACACGAAAGAGAAGGTATCGCGATGGTGATTTCGATGAGCACAAACACAGCAGACCATGAGTATAACGCGCGAAAGATCCACCAGTCACTGGGTGGCACAACGGCGTTCTTCCGGGGGTACACGATCGGCGAACTCATGCTGTTCCTTGCAGTGGCGTTCGTCACCGTTGTTGCAGCGACGTTCGTCCCGGCGGCACTGACGATTCCGATACTGGGATTCGGGATCATGCTCACGACGCTGCTGTTCTTGCTTCACAAGGTCAAGCCTCAGTCGATCACATCGAGAGGCTCACGATCTCCTCCAGTAGGCACTGAATCTACGTCCGTAATGTCTGGATAGCCTTCGGAACGATGGTGGTGGCAGGATCTGACATCAGTCAGTCGCTGTCGGCGGCGGATCGCCGCCGACGCGACAGTGTAGCCACTCACGAGCGCAGCCCCAATTCAGGGACAGCTACCGGAAGAACCGGTCGTCGGGTGGTTGATTCGCTGGGACAGCTCTGCGCACACCGAGGGCTGTCCAGGCAGCACGAACCACCATCTCACAGAACTCCGTGAACGACCACTCCCAGAGGCGGCGCCCCCCACGGCGGGGCGCCGCCACGTACATCCAGTGGAGGTATCGCCAGACGTTCTGCAGCAACAGACTCACGACAAACAGCAATAACCGAAGCCCAGCGTCCCGTGAACTGGTGAGAGCGAGGCTCTGCTTGGCTAATCGGTAGCTTGATTCGATGCCGAAGCGCTTGCGATAGTGTTCTCGTGCATCCTGTGGTGTGTCAATGAACGGCGCGTCAACGGCGTAGCCGTGACGCGCCACCCCGTGCTCGTCGTATCGTCCTCGCTGGTAGACACAGTCGATGAACACAGGGAATGTTACCCGCCCAGCGAGTTCGTGTTCGATCACGCGACTCCAGCCTCTGCTGAGTTCGTCTTGAATCGTCTCACCCCACTTGACGATTGGCATGATGTAGGCGTAGTTGTGCGCGTACAGCAGTTCGAGACAGGTGCTGTTGTAGAATCCGCGATCAAGGTAGACGGCCTTGACGCGCAGGTCAAGGCCGTCGGGGAGTTCGAGGAACTCATCAAGAGCATCGCTGGTGACTTCGCCAGCGACCAGCTGGCGAACCGCCAGTGTGTATCGCTTGTTACGCACCCGTGCGTAGAGCGTGACGTAGGCGTGAAAGGCAGTGGTTCCTCGTTTCGCCTGCGAGAAATACAGTGACTCCGTCTCGTCCTCGTCACCGTAGTAGGGATCGAGGTGGAGGTCGGCGACGACCTCCACCGGTCGATCTGGAAGCGTCTCAAGAACATCCCGTTGAAGGAGCGTGTTCCCAACCGCTTCAACGGTATCAAGATCGAACTGATCGGTAAGATATCCACGGACGGTATTGGCGTGGGGCGAGTCGTTTGTTTTCTCGCAGACGTGATTGATTGAGGTCCCGCCGGCGCTGGCGCCGGCGAGGACCTCGTACAATTCCTCCGTCGTGACCGCTACATTCTCCCCGAGCTCCAGCGAAAGTTCCTCATCGAGACTGTTGACGACAAAATTAAGCAGGTGCTCTTCTTTTAGCTCGTTGTCTGCTTGGGTTGCTTTCACACCTTCGCCAAGCAGACACTCATCCTAATCCGATGTGATCGACTGAGGATTACACTTGCAAAATGGTGTATCGTCTCCTTCTCGAAGATAATCGAATAATTTAGATGTTTTTTATTTGGCTATCGATGAAATCGCCTGTATGATCCGCATCGGGTTTCGAGTCGTCGATCACAGCCCACGTGACTCGGTCGGCCGAGGCGTTTGCGGTATTCCGGACACTGTGAGAGAGCAACGCGATCGCGTCCCGAGCATCTGAATCCGAATATCGGACGATGTACTCGAGCTCGTCGCCACCGACCACGCCGGGTTCGACGCCGACGCTCGCTCGCTTCTCGAGAATCGGGCGATCGAACACGCGGGGAGAGCGACACTCACGCTTCGAGAGGTCCGAAATCGGGACTATCTCAAGGGACTGACGGCGTTGATTGACAACGTGGCCGGTGGCAGGGTTCGGCTTTCGAAGCGAGATATCGTCGTTTCGGCGGATGCGGCGCGGAGTCTGAGGACGGTTCAGTAGTGGTCAGTGTTTCTCACGCGCGTGGTCTATAGGCCCGTCTATCGATCTGTTCTCAAGGCGGCACATCGGCTGTAATCGGACGTACTCGAGTCGGCGCTATTCGACCTTGAGACCTTGAGAGTTAGATTCGCAAGACGATTCATGATGAGCCAGTCGTGATAGGTCAAACGACTAGAATTATCACTCTCGTGTTGTAACCGTCGCGTGGGATAATACGGTCTTACAACCGGGCCGGTCCTTTCATCGGCCCCGTCCATATTAGTGAATCACCGGCCCCCTGAGCGGGGCTGTCGAAGCTTAGAATATCGGCAGCGGATTCTGGCCAATTAACATACTAGTCCACTGCAATACTCTCATACGGATACAATGCCGTGTCCCACAGCATTATCTTCAGTCAATCAGATGATTGAATTGTCGCCTTTCCAGAAGTGGCAGTGGCTCGCGAAGAACGGAGCCTGGCCTTTCAAATGGAACCAACTATGATATGTTCTACTCTCATCCGATATACGGGCCCTTAGCTCAGCCTGGTTAGAGCGCTCGGCTCATAACACGATCTGACCCGTTAGATCGTGTGAGACACCGAGTGGTCGATGGTTCGAATCCGTCAGGGCCCATCCGCACTGCTCTATTGAAAATGGGAGACAGCGTAGGGATGCAACAATTTTGATGGTTGCTATTTAGCAAAATACTCGTAATTGTAAGTGGAATATTTTCGGTTCAAGATGATCACCACAAGCACCGCCAGATTCGGTGAGAAAGTCGCATCACTTCTCGGCCAGAATGCGGAATTCGTTGGCTCAGAATCTACTGACCCCGCCGCTGTACCGCATTTTCAATAGAGCACTTCGACGAGGTCTGCGGGAAAGAGGGAAATCAATCGGCGGCGTATGAGTGTTGGAGAGAGTTCGGGTTTCACAATCTCTCTCTCTACGCGGTTTCTGAAGATAACCTCGTCAAGACGCTGGCGTCTGCCGGTTCCGCTCCTTAACCGAACACGGATGGTTCGGGAATCAACAGGTCTTCGCTTGTTTTTGAGTTTCCGAGTTTCGTGATACGGACTGAGTCATTTCTGGAGTATATAAACTACGTCAGAGTGAAGGGTCATATAGGTTGGTGAGTTTCCGGGTTTCGAGTAAACTCGGAAGCTCCTCTGAATATGTGGCACGGGGTTTGTATCGTGGTTATTGCTCTATCCAGCAGCCTCAAAGACGGCTTCCAGTAGAACAAGTATTGGTGGAGAACGGCCAGCCCTCACATCACGGCTCGCCAGTATCTTCAGGCACGACGGTGAAACCGAGGGTTCGAAAGTCACCGTCAAAAGCAAAGATGCGATCGATATTACGCTCATCAGCCAGGACACCGGTGAGGTGATCAACGAGAGAAATCTCCTGATCATCGTATCGATCGAACTCTGTTACAGCGGCATCGAAGGCCACCCGGTCCGCGTGGATCACCGTCACGTTCGGCGAGGAACGTATCTGTTGAAGCGCCCTCGAAGCAGTGTCGTGACTATTCCGTAGGAGGAGCGTCGCCAGCTCTCCGAGTACGTGGCTGGTTGTGTAGATCGGTCGATACGCGAGATCGCCGGCGAGGATCGCCTCGCGGACGGCAGTTGCTCGAGCGTGGCGGGCATCGTCCTCATCAAAGATTGCGTACCATGCGCTCGTATCCACAAACACCGGTGTCGTGCCGGGATCGTCGGTCATTCGTTCTTGCCGTCGCTCTTACCCGCGATCGCGTCGGCAAGGTATGCGTCGGTGTTCGCCGACACATCGGTCTCGCCGCTCGAGAACGTCACAGGGTCGGTGAACAATGGATCGGACGGGTCAAACTCATCGACCGGCCCCTCCCGGTCAGCATCGACGATCCACCATACGACCGCTCCGGCGCCGACCTTCCTACGAGCGACGATACCTTCGTCTTGGAGTTTGAGGAGCTTCTGCCGAGCGGCTTCAGACGTCCGCCCAAGCGCCTCACCGACCTCTTTCGCGGTGACGATCGGATCAGGTGATCGTCGCATGACCTCGAGGACCCCCTCAGGGGTGACGGTCTCGACGTACTCTCCGCGGTCATTTCGTTTCCGGTCGGAGCTCATACATCAGTATACGAAACCCGCCAACATAAGCCTATTGCTGCGCAGCTTGTGGATCTGGCTAAACCCGTTATCCCGTGGCAATAGGGATGGAAGGACCCTAAACATCTGACGTACAATAATGTTCCCGCCCTTCGAGGTGTGACATGGCGTCCGACTAACGTCGGAGTTATACACAAATTCCGACATTCAAGCCCACCAATTCCAGCCCAAAAATGAGAGTGGTCAGATCTCTATCCGAGCTATCTCACCCTCGTGGTAGTACTCCGTCATCTCAGGAGGCTTCTGGTCCGAACGGCGACAGCGGATCAATCCGTTGCCGAGTGGCTGGTACGAGTCGAACCGCTTGCTTGTGCCGTCCTCTAAGAGAATCGTGACCATCGTCAGATCTCTGGGATGACCCCTACGCCATGGTACATGTGTCGCTGGTCCCGACATTTCGAGCAAGCGTGCAAGATACCATCGTTATCCCCGAACACGCGAATGTACCGTTCCGAATGATGAGCGCCGCAGTTCTGACAGTAACTACTCATCGTGCACCTCTTCGGGAACACACGTTGCACGCGCTCGAGCGATCTCGAATTTCTCGAGTTCTATCTGCTCGCGTCCGGCGTCGGTCACTCGCCGGCGCATCAGTGATCCCCTCTGAACCGGCAGCCCTCTTTGTGAGTGGCATACTCTTTGCGTTCAGTGAGGATTTCACGGCCACAGTCCCAGCAGCGAACGTAATCCTCGCCAGTGGGATGATCGTACTTGTCGACCTCCGGGAACGGTCCTTCCCACGGGTCGCTTTCGTCCTCGAGAACCTCCGCATCAGTGGCTACCTCACGAACCGACACGCCGCCGTCAGTGGCGGCCTTACGGCCGGTGAGAGTGTCGGCGTCGGCAGTGTCGGACTCGTCATGCTTGGTCGGAACGAACACGCCTAGATCGTCGTCGATCGCGTCCTCGTCGATCCACTCCGGGATCTCCTTGAATCCGACCGCGTAGCGCGCACGATGGACGTGCTTGCACACGTCATTGTCGTCTAGGTTGTACTCCTGATCCGGGCATTCTTCGCCGTTCTTCTTGTGACATGTTCCTTCAACGACGTGAACGTGATATTCGCGTCCGGATTCGGTCGTCACCGAGTAGCGGTTCGAATTGTCCTGAACGGCCGGCAAGTCGCCGAGAACCGTCATGATCTCGGTCAGCGCCTTTGCCTCTCGAGTCTCGATACCTTCAAACGTGTCCGCTTGTTCAGTCATCATGGGTTATCTACTTCAAGACAGCCCAGCTCGCCTGTTGGCGCAGGCGGGCATTCCTTCCATCTTGAATGCCCCTTGGAACCGGGTCTGCCTCCACTTCTTGCTATGTAGCAAGTGACCATAAAACCTTCCATATAGCAAGTACTTGCTTTGTAGCAATTATTAAATAGACGGAGCGGTAAGGTTTTGACATGGAGCAAGAACCGTTGCATATGGTCTACTCCGAGGAGGATTACCTTGAAGCGATTCGAGAGAACGCCCCCGCAACGACGCAAGAGGTGGCCGACACCGTCGGTGTTACTCGACAGGGTGCCGACTACCGTCTCCGCAAGCTCGAGGACAACGGTCTGGTCTCGAGCGAAATGCTCGGGAATACGCTCATCTGGACGGTGAACGACAGGTGAGCTCTGCTGCCGAGTGTCCCACGGGCAGGGAAGGGTTTGACACTAAACGGGGTATGAAAATACACCATGCCAGTGTCCACAACGAGAGTATCGCGGCCTATCCTGCTCAAGAATTCACTTGCAAGTGGTGCGATGAGATATTCTCCCGTGAAGTGAGACCGGAAGACACCCGGAGTTTCTGCTCACAGTCGTGTGCATCGAAGTACAGACACAAGGAGAGAGGGAACAACCTCTACAATGGGGCGGGCGGACCGAAAAAGAGAGCGTTAGAACGCGACAACTACACTTGCCAGCGGTGCGGGGACGAAGTGGAAGACGGCCACCGAAAAAGTCCTAAAAGCGGAGAAGTACATCACATTATCCCGAGAGCCGCCGGTGGGCCGGATGCGTTGCCAAATCTCGTAACGTTGTGTCTCCGGTGCCACAAAGAGGCCCACCGAGACATGGGTGAGATTCACGAATACGCACCAGATGTCCTCAAGGAGTTGCAAGACGTTGTCTGCGAGGGTTAGAGCAACTATTGAGTTGTCTCTGTGAGAACACTTATGGACAAGGGTCAAAATGACTGAGGTAATCAAAACCGAACGAAGATCAGACTACGGAGGTAGGATAGTCCGAGGGCTGGGACCCCTCGAAGTAAGCACGCTCGCGCCCACGCGAACGCATTTCAAGCCTACGACGACACGAGGTCGTCTACTCTGTCCCTATCATGGGTGGAGTAAAAGACCTTTCGTCGTCGTTCGATCTGTGCATGGGGTGTTGTGGCGTGTTAGGACACTCAAGCCACAAGAATGATGGAAACACGAACGACGGAAGCGAACGAATCGGCGCCGAACTCGAGCAGCTCGACGACTCGAGAAATTTTCACCCTCTCCAGACCCGCGAGAGTCTAAGGAGATAGAAGAAACCCGCCGAAACGCCGGAAACCACGAGCGAGAGCACACTAGCGCTCGAGCGATTGCGGCGACGCTTGCTCACTACTACTACGTCACAGTACGTGACGTTGCTCTCTCAGAGGTGGTTCGATGAGTTCCACGAATACCCTCGGTCTTCGTTGGAAGCGTCCTCCGGAGTGGGAGAAATTCGAGAGAGCGGCTCACGATATTTTCCCGTCACGGGACTCAGCAACCGGGTATCTCGTAGAATTGGCGTGGCACGATTTTCGAAGTGACCACAAAGCCGAGGAGATAGTCAGTCGACTTCTCGAGGCAGTCGGTACGAACTCGGCTCCCGAAGAGGGTAAAAAATTCTCACGCGGTCTCGAGACGTCGGTGATGGTCGAACAACCGTTCGAGTGAGTTCGTCGGTCAAAGAGGAGATGGCTGACTTTGCTGACGAGAAAGACGTCGCGAACTACGAGATTCTCCGCGCGGTCGTGTGTTATCGTCTCGATGGTGGGGCACTTGGATGGGTCGGTCGACAGCTCAAAAAACTCGAAACACGACTCGATCTCGACACGGACGTCTCACTCGATGACCCAACGCGAAAGCGAAACAAGATCATCGATCGACTGCGCGAACTCGCCGGCGACGGCGAACTCACGTCGTTCACGCTCGAGGAATTCAATGAAGCAGTCGAGACCCATCCCAATCTGAAGATATCGGCGTCGAAGCACACTCGCGAGCGGCACCTTCCGAACGTGCTCGACGAACTCGAGTTCACGTGGCACCCGTCCAAGTCGAATCTGTTCGTCTCGACGGACGAGATCGATATCCCGGACGTTCGCGATCCGCGTTCGAAACCGAAAGCGATGCTGAGCGAGGCAGACAAGCGACTCGCGGTCAAGGTCGATGCACTCGAGAAACTCGCGAGTCTCTCCGACTCTCGCGAGCGATACCAGTACACCAAGGACGAGGCAGTCGGGATCAACGGGCTCGCCTACAACAACGCGGGCAAGTACATGCGGCAGGTCGCTGATTCGCCGGGATTCTCGTTCAACGAGGACAACGACGTCCTCCGAGTAACCAAGCGCGATATCCTGAAGACGGAGATCGCGAACGACGACGCACTCGAGATTATCGGACACCTCGCGATCGAAACCGAGAGCAAGGCCGATCGAGACGCCGAACTCCCGGATGAGAGCGGTCAAGAGTGGCTCGAGTCGACACTCGAGGAACTCGAAGACGTCGATGTTGAGGAGGTCCCCGAGCCCGCTCTCGAGACCGTCGTTCAGAACAAGATCGCACGGGCGCGATATCCTGACGAGATCGACGAGACGGACACAATATCTGGCGAGGCAGTCGAGAGAGTGACCGGTGAGGAGATCGAGACCGTGATCGAGACGCTCGGTCTGGGCGATAGCGAGCCCGATGAACTCGCGAACGTCGATGACCAGCTCGAGGTGCTCGAGGCTGGTCGCAAGGCAGCGGCAACGGACGGAGGATATGAGTGATGATGGTTCCCGGCGCGGTGGTCTGGTTTGATGAGGCGGTCGAAAATCTCGCGTGTCGTCACGGCGTGCTCTCGGCGGAGGATCGAGAGTTTCGCGAGACGATCGCGGCGATAATGATCGCCGACACGCACCCAGAACTCGAGGATCCGGATAATGTCAGGGAGAATGATATTACCGCCGAACCCGTCCATCTGTTCGTGAGCGAGGTCGTGTTGGGGATGCTGCTGCAATCCGGGATAATTCGTGTTGGTCTGCGACGCGTTCGGCTTCCTCGAGGATCGTCGGCAATCTCGGTCAGTCGTCTGCACTCTCAGAAGTCTCCCGAATGTCGGTCACGACTTCGGACCGGGATCTGTCGATGGCAACGTCCTCGTCCGTGATATCCTGAACGCGGTCGGCGAACTCCTCGGATTGGAGAAGTTCGTACTCCGTCTGAAGTCCGAGATACATCGTATAACACATCACGATGAGGACGAGTGAGAACGGGAAACCGGTCGCGATTGCTGCGGTCTGGAGGGCGTTGAGACCCCCGCTGTACAGCAACAGGGCGGCGACGACGCCTTCGGTGATCGCCCAGAAGATACGCTGGGTCTTCGGCACGTCATGTTTCCCGCCGGAAGTCAAGTGGTCGATGACCAGCGAGCCAGAGTCCGAGGACGTGACGAAGAACATGGCCACGACCAAGATGGCTAGCAGCCCGAAGACGGCGCCGAACGGAAACTGGTCTAGCAGGGCGAACATTGCGACCGTCTGGCCAGCTTGTTCGTGGGCTGTGAGGACCGCGCCGTTACCCTGTAGCGAGTTGAACAGTGCACTCCCCCCGAAGGCGGCGAGCCAGACCGTCGAGAACAGCGACGGAATAACGAGGACGCCGACGACGAACTCCTTAATGGTCCGTCCTCTCGAGATGCGAGCGATGAACGTCCCGACGAACGGCGACCAGGCGATCCACCACGCCCAGTAGAACACCGTCCAGTCGTTGACCGTCGACGATCCGTCACTAAGAGTGCCGGTGAAAAACGCCAGCGACGGGAGGTTGGTGAAGTACGACCCGAGCCCTTGCACCCAGGCGCCGAAGATGAAGACGGTCGGCCCGACAAGGACCACGAATCCGAACAGGGCGAACATCAGGTAGACGTTCAGCGTGCTCAGGCGCTTGACGCCGCCTTCCAAGCCGGCGGCGACGGAGGCCGTCGCGATGGTGGTGATGATGGCGATAAGCAGTATCTGTGGGACCGTTCCCGTCGGGACGCTTACGACGCCCAGGATGTCACCAAGGATGTACGAGAGCCCGGTGTTGATCTGTTTGACACCGAGGCCAAGTGACGTCGCGAGGCCGAACAGCGTCGCGAACACGGTTACAAGATCGATGAGATGTCCTGGCCAGCCGTAGATACGGTCGCCAAGCAGCGGCCAGAATATCGATCGGAAGGTCAGGGGGAGGCCGCGGTTGAACGAGAAGAACGCCAGACTGAGCCCAACCAGTCCGTAGATTCCCCACGGGTGAATTCCCCAATGGAAGAACGTCTGCGTCAAGGCTGCGACGCCCGCCATCCCCGTCCCCGCTTCGGCGTCGAAGAACCCAGGAACGTCGGAGTAGTAGACCATCGGCTCCGAGACGCTGTAGAACATCAGCCCGATACCCATGCCTGCGCTGAACAGCATCGCCATCCACGAGAAGTCGCTGAATTCCTTCTCGGCCTCGACGCCACCGATTCGGATCTTCCCGTATTTGCTGAACGCGAAAAACAGGAGGACAGCGATGAAGAAGTTCACCGAGAGGAGGTAGAACCAGCTGAAGTTCCCTTCGAAGAAGCTCCGAACGTCTGAGTATACCGTGGCCGCCTGTTCGCCGAGGAGGACGGTCGCGGCGACGAACACGGCGACCAGCAGGAGTGTGACCGGGAAGACGACTGGGTGCACGTCGAATCCCCACTTCTGGACGTTCGTGTCGCCGGGATCGCGTTCGGACTCCGGGTGGAACAGATCCATCTGGAGACCCTCCGTCAGCCCGCCAGAGTCGTCATTGTCGTCCATCTGTCACCCGCTCCTGTTCCGGTTTGGCTGTCGTTCAGTCGGCCTCGAATCGGGCCGCTCCGCTTGTGGGACGACGGTCAGTTCGACGGCTGGGGATGTCGAACTGGGGATGGTATTCGGTCGGTCAAGTGCTTGATACGCCTGCGGTGTCGCTGCTGTGTTTGTGTCCTTGCGCAGCATCGGCTGTTCAGTTCGTTGCATTCAGCACTGGCTTGTTGTTGTCCACCTGAATTCGGACGGGAAAAGCGATGCAGTCGGGTTCTCAGATGCGAGTTCTTCTTACCTCACGTCCACCTGCTTAACACACTTGAATGTTCGCGTAGCAGCTGTCAGAACTGGTGAATTCGCCAACTGAACGTCTCCCCTTCGAATCGCTTTTCCGTGTCAAGGCGAGACGTTCCGGGCATCATGGCGAACCTCTACGAACAGACCCAGCGCGAGATTGACCCACTCGACCTCCGCTTCTCCGAGAGCGAACTCGAAGCACGCGTCACCCACCTCACTGACTTCATCGCCGCACAAGTCGACGCAGCTGGCGTCGACGGCGCACTTATCGCGCTCTCAGGCGGTATCGACAGTACAGCGACCGCCCACCTTGCGGTCGAGGCCCTCGGTGCAGACGCAGTCCACGGCCTCCTTCTACCGAAAGAGGTCAACGAGGACGCGAACATGAGCGACGCCAAACAGGCCGCCCGTGAACTCGGCATCACGTACGACGTTCTCGAAATCGACGGCATCGTCGACGAGATCCTCGACACATACGATGCGGAGCCGGACGACAACTCTGAGGGCCGCTGGGAAGGACGACACGTCGGGAATACGAGTGCCCGCGTCCGAATGACACTGAACTATCTCGTCGCAAACTACGAGAATAAACTAGTTCTCGGAACGGGGAACCGCGCCGAACTCGGCACCGGCTACGTGACGAAATTCGGCGACGGAGGCGTTGACTGTAACCCGCTCGGGAACCTCTACAAACAGCAGGTTCGGCAAGTCGCCGCCCACCTCGGGGTCGACGAATCCCTCGTTCAGAAGACGCCGACCGGCGGCATGGTCGACTACGATACTGATGAGGAGGAGTTCGGTATTGACTACGACACCCTCGACGCGATCCTCGCACTCCACGTCGACGGCGGTGTCCCCGCCTCGGCCACTGCCCGCTTCACGGGCACCTCCGTTGACGACGTCGAGCACATCGTCGAAATGCACGAGCAGAGCGAACACAAGCGTACGCCACCATTGGCCCCAGAACCTCTGTAACCTAGAACGGGCGTGCTCACTTGTTTTCGAGTGCTGCGTAAATATCCGCGTAGTAGCGTCTGTCAGGCTTCCTCATTTCGAGGACGTCACCGAGACAATCGACAAGTAGGACGGCGATGTCTGGTCCGATGAAGCAAAACAAGCGGCGACGCGAGAACTCCGCAAGTTCTGGGACGATAACGGGGATGAGAAGTGATGGCGACCAGCGGTGACATGGTCGAGATGAAAGCCGAGTTCGAGCGCCCGTTGACTGATGAAAAGGTCGCCGAGCGTTTCTGGGCGATTGCCGAGTTCTTGCAGGGAGACGATGAATGATAACGGGTTCGACATCCGCTGGCGTGGTGTCGATGGGAAGGCCAAAAACTCGCTTTTGAGCTGCACTGACGGCGGTTACATAGGGTCGAGTGCGTCCGCTATGTGGGAATATGGGAGCCGATTAGCCGCGAGCCGGTCGAAGACGTCACCCTCGAGTTGTCATGTCGGTCGGTGGCTGGGATTCGTTCCAAGCAATCGAACCCTATCTGAACGCACCCACTGCCGACGTAGTCAATGAGGCCTTCGAGAACGCTGGCCTAGCGTAACATTCGATCAACAGGGTGTCATAGAAAGTTTCCATACCCTCTCTCTGTGACTACCCGACAAACGGTAAGTACAGGCGAAGGCGTTACCGCGACGAGCATCTGCGAACGAAGTGAGCAGTTCACCGCCGAAGCGGGCGAAGCCCGCGGAGGCGGTCTTTTAGCGTAGATTTTTGCAAGCGGTTCGAGCGACCGAAGGGAGCGAGGATCCGCAGCAAAAAGGTACTTGTGCACATGTAGTGAACGGGTAGTTCAGACCAGATTGCGTGAAAAGAACTCCATTCGGATCGTTCTCTGACACCTTCTGGAACAAGCAAGATGGACAGTCCCCTACTGTTGCTCGAGTTCAGTGATACGCTGGCGCCAGGGCTGACAGTCCCCCTGTCGCGTGTTGGCCGACGCGACGCCGTATCGCTCGTGGATGGTCTCACTGAACTGGAGCTCGCAATTGACAGTCCCCTACTGCTGTCGAGTTCACTCTTGAACTCGAGTCCCCGTGATTTGCTGTTACTGGAACCGTGGTGTTTCGCACAAGATGGCACCCAACTAGTGGACCGTCCAGTAAGTTCCTACCCGGTTACGTAGCGAGTCTCACGGTAGACACGAGGAGGGGAGCACTCCGCTGCCAAGAGTCGTCCCCATCTATCAGTTCCCTAATTGGTACAAATTAACTGGCAGGTTCACTAGCTCCAGCAACTATCTAACTCGGACAGTTCGTGATTCTTCTGGGGCATTCCACCCTAACTTACTCCAGATATTCCGCCACTTCGTTGGATACTTTCTGTGAATCGTCAAGTCCTGTCCATCTATACAAAAGTAGAGCGACCCCTCTCTTGGCCCGTGACTGTTGCAAGCCAATACGTATTCCACTTTGTAGCAGCCATCATTGGCGAATTCGGGGTGGTCGTAATACAACGAGAATATATCTCCTTCATAGATTATATTTTCAATGTACAGGTCGTGGGGTTCGCTTTTGGCACCAATAAACCCGTACGTGCGCTCTTCATCGATTTATAGGGTTGTCTCGCAAACCTCATTAATTGAATCACCATCATCAAACCACCAATCGAAAAGTGTAAAACTGAGATAGACATCTTCAGCCGAATCATTCCCGGCATTTACCAGGGAAAGCTCGGCAGAGATTGTTGTCGAATCTGGACCGGTTATAGGGTCGTGATCACCAGGTGTAGCATCTAATAGAAGTTCTGGTCGATTATAGAAATATCTATGATATGCTAATCCCGTCCCCAACAGAGCCACTACCGCTGCCATCTCCGCACTTAGTAGGACAGTCCCGATCCAATCGAGAAACACTCCAATAGTCGGTAGTTCCCATCGAATCAGAAGTTAGTCGAGACTGATGAGGTTAGATTCTCAGGAAGCGTCTGAATGGGTGTATGAAGTGCCTCTACCATCCAGACACCGTTCTTACGGCCTCTGACCTTGAAACCTTAGCGCTTGATCTCCTCTCTGAGATCCCGATCCCCGGAGTCGAAGGCTGCGGCTTCGACTCCGGGATTATCCGACAGACGCTCCTCCAGGCCGCTGTCGATCAGAAATCCATCAAGGCTGTCACTGACACCACTCGTGGAACGTACTCCGATGACTACACGCTTGCCCAACTTCACACGGTCCCGCCTGCTGAACTCGAAGCAATCGCTAACCGCCTTCTCTGTCAGCAGGCGGCGATGATCCTCGGCGCTGGGCCGAGGATCATCTGCCTCGACTTCGTCGATATCCATTATCATGGCTGTCCACACGCTGAACCTGGTGTAATCTGTCACACGAAGCCTCGCGATGGCACCTCCCAGTGCCATCGCTACCTTGCTGGATTTGTTCTTTGTCGGGCCAAACCACTGGTCGTCGCAGTCACACCCGTTCGTGGTGATGAACCGAAGAGCGACGCGGTCGAGCGAGTGCTCGACCACGTCGCGGCCCTCCCCTTTGATGTCGCTGGCGTTCTTGCCGACCGTGGGTTCTACGACGGAACGTCGATCGAGCGACTGAATGCAGTCGCATCAGTCGCTCTTCCAGTCGTGCGGCGCGGAAAACAGATGGCAGAGAAACTCGACACGACGGTGTCCTACTGGACGGAGTACGTGATGTACGAGGGGAGCGAGCGGGAACTACGCTTCCCGCTCGCGGTCTGTGTCTCCTACCAGCAGGGCAATCGAGGTAAACACGGCTTGCTCGTTCGGGCGTACGTGGCGTGCGATCTGACCGATCGCACGCCGAAAGATGTCGAAGCACTCTACCAGAAGCGCTCAGCGATCGAGACAGCTTTCCGAACGATACGTGAAGCGCGTGCACGAACCAGCACGACTGATCCAGTCGTGCGGCTGTTGTTCGTTCTGGTGAGCTTCCTGTTGCGGAATCTCTGGGTGATCGTTCGGTGGGGCGTGCTCGCCACGCCGCAGCGCGGCGGGCGAGCACTGCCTGTCTGGTTCCGGTTCGAGGTCTTCCGCGAGTGGATTGATCACGCACTCGACGACACGTTACGGCGGAAATGGGAAGCACCGACGAACTGTACCGGGATTCCGGCGACCTATAGCCAGCTGGACGCGGGCTGAGATCGCCCGCGTCCAGCGGCAACCCTATACCGGAGCGACGGCCTCGCATCGTGTCTGGCGCGACGGCTCTCTCACTGTCGTGAGATCGCCGTCTGAGCGTGCCGCAGGGAATCACTCGGTCTGATCTCTTTCAGTCCTTCTAAAAATCGAGTCAGCAATCAGGATCGATGGGAACTACCGATAGTAGCTGTTATCTTGGTGAGCCAATCCATTGCAAATTCTAGCATTCTCAGGAAGATGATTCCAGGCTTAAATAGTCCGTCGCTTTGACCCGACTTATCGCCCTTGGTACTGTTGGCACTCCATCAGTGCATCAAGATGTGATGAATTGACCTGTGTCGCTCACGTCGGCACCCAAGATGCCGGTAGCACTGGCTGACACCCCACGCTGACGCTTTGCGTCTTTGTCGGTCTGTTCCGGCAGCAGAGGACTGTCCTCACTCTTGTCGGTGGAGACTGTCCTGTGTAGTCACAGCCATGCTTTGCTGGTCCTCACTCGGTCCCTGGGGTTTCCTCATTGCTGTCCGCTACGTCCTGCTGTTGCGGCCTCTCGCTTTGCGGTCTTTTGCTGTGCGGTACACTGGCCTGGTCTGCTGGCGGCTTGCTGTCCTCCTGGTGTTGACTGTTCCGCTGGCGGTACACTCTGCTTTGGGGCCACTGCTCGCATTGCTGGACTGTCCCCCCTTCATCTCTGCATCTTTCCGCTCTGGGTCCGGCACACCCTGACTGTCCCACAGTCTCATTCGGCTGTCTTCCTCGCCGTCGCTCTCGAGTGGACTGTCCCACTGCTGGTTGTTCCCTACTCTGGGTACCTGGTGCTCACTCGAGTTTCCTTCGGCTCTGTGCGTCCGCTGGGGTGCCCCTGTTCGCGTCATCTCGTCCTCCCACTCTCTTGTGATCTCTTCGGGTGCCATCCTCTGCTGTGGTCGTGGCGTGATTCGTTCCACTCGCGTAGGGTTCTGTCTGCTTGGGTAGCGCTTCCGTCGCGTTGCTCGAGAGACTGATACGTCTCTGATTCTTTGCCCGGTTGACTTGTGGCCCCTGTGGTTTGATTGGTTCCTTATTGGTCGGTGTTTCTGGGATAGTTGGATAATAGTAGGATAATTACTAAGTAGATAGGCGTTATCTATAGGGTGTGGTCAATGTATGAGTTCCGAGAGTTCGGGCAAATTCGACGAGATTTCTGAGCAGATCACTGAGGATCGTGGAGCGTTGCTCACGGCTCTAAGTCGATCGGACAGTGACGAACGTTCGACGACAGAACTCCGCCGTGAAGCAGGGATCCCGTCGGGGAGTATGAGCTACCAGCTCTGTTGAATCGCTGTAAGGCGGTGGATTTCACTGTTTGACGGCACGTTTGATGTTGTAGACGACACACATCAGAGAAATTTCACGGAACTCTCGATACCAGTTACGCGCTCGCACGGCGTAGCCGAGCGAGCGCTTGACGGCTGAGTTGACGGTTTCGGCCATTGACCGCTGAGCGTACCGATCTTCATCAATGCGGGCGTTGTGTGCGTGATCGTACGGAGCGAAGATCCGGTGTTTGATCAGCGGGCGAATGTCGAGTTCACGGAGTCGTTCGCGGAGTTGTTGCTTGTCATAGCCCTTATCAGCGGCTAGAGACCGCAGATCGCCCGCGTTCCGGCGGGCGATCTGCTCACAGAGATCTGCGTCGCTGCCTTCTAACGTCGTCGAGCAGTGAAGATCAAGCACAGCTTGCGTTGCTGTATCGACGAGTTTTGTAACTTTGAGCGTCTGAACACGATAATTCGTTCGGTGGCAGTAGTGACGGCTTGCACGATCTCGTTCATAGAACGTAGCGTCGATCGCAGCGTGCTCAGAGAGGTCGTGTAGCTGTGCCGACTGGCACAGCAACACTCGACAAACGCTCATCTCGATCCGATCAAACGCCTTACACAGCGTAGATGGTGCGGGGAGATCGGCCGTATCAAGGCCGATCTCCCCTGTTATTTGCGGCATTTCCTTCAGCAGATCGATCGTCATTCGATAGGACGTATCGAGGTAAATCCGCAGACAATGCAGGGAAACGAGGGCATAGTCGGCGAATCCGCCGCCACCTTTCGGGGCGGCGGATTCGTCTCCATCGCCAGTAACGTTTTGAGCAATCGGCACAACTGCCCCAATGAAGCGGGAGATTTGGGTCATGAACAACTGAAGTCTCCCGCTTCAAGACCTTCGATTTAGCGAACCATTCCGCCGCTGTCTAGTGATTCAACACAGCCGAGCTACCACATGCAGACGCTCGTTGATCTTGGGCTAGTGGAAGTCGTCGGAGAGACCGAAGGGGAGGGAACGATCCCGGCGAACGTCTATTCCATTACCTCGCTCGGTCAGGAGTTCCTGGACTCGAGCCATTGGCGCTCGTTCCCGACGTATGATGATATAGAGCGACTCGAGAACCATGTGAGTAGTCTTGAGGACGAACTCGAGACTCTGAAAGACGTCGTCCGTCGCGGACTCGGTGATGACCTCCGGACAATCATCAGCGAAGAAGTCGAGAAGGAGTTGGAACAGCGGGAGCGTTAGTCGAGTGTTTCGAGCAACCCGTCAAGCGTCCCGGTTTCTTCGTCCTCTTCTGGATCGTCGTCTCCCGTCCCATCAGCACCGAGACTCTCGAGTGGGACAGTCATGCCGTCAATGTAGACTTGGAGCGAATCGCCATCAGACGGCACAACAAGGATGTGCCAGCCGTCGCCGTGATCTGGTAGTTCGCCGTCATCGAAGATGTGCTCGGGAATGACCGGGGTTTTGACCGTCCGAAGGTTCTCGGTCGCTCCAGGATCGACCGAAGGGTACCGGTCGGCGTCGGTGAAGATGCTCTCCACGTTGGGGAAGCGAGCATGCTCTTCGCCGGAGCTATCGCGAAGGATGTACTTGCCAGTCCGTTCGTTGCGAACCCAGACGTCTTCGCGAGCGCCGTCACGATAGATTTGCTCATCGTCGATGCTCAATGGGTGCAAGTTGTAGAAGCGCGTCTCTCCGTCCGGCTTGTGGTTCTCGTGCGCTCCCAGTGGCTCTTCAGCGAGCGTCTTCCATACGTTCGGTGCGATCGACTCGCGGGCGATGAACAGGCATTGCTCTCCGTCGTTGACGGCACTGGCAAGATTCTTTACCGTTTGGCCCTGTTTGGTGCTCCCAGTGGCCTTCTCGGCTTCGATCGAGACGTTATTCAGGTCGGTCAGCTGGGTAAGCACAGGTTCTTTCTCTTCAAATTCAGCCACACGGTTCGCGATCTCTCGAGCAGACGCCGAGTCGCCTAACTGCAGCGCATCGTCTAGGTTGGCCGTCGCATCAGGCATATCTGAGCCGTCTTGCTGGGGGATATCCACCAGAAGCCCGGTGTCCATCAACGGATCATAGGCGTCTCGAAGCAGCTGCTTGTGACCTTCGCCGCCGTTGTTCTCCTGGACGCTTTCATCGTCGTCAGCGAGGGAGTTCCCGCCAGAGAAGATAGCCTGCTTCCCCTGCTCGGTACACCGAACGTATAGCTTCCCGCCACGGTCCTCTCGTTCGATCTCACGGGCAGAGAGGTAGTCCAGAGCCGAGGAAACCTTGGATGGAGTGGAGACGTCCACATCGTACAGGTAGTCGTCCAGGCGCTCCGGGACGTCGTTTAGGAACACAAAGCCATCGTCGGACCCCTGTCGGAGCGCTTCGTCGTAGATCGCCTTGCACACTCGAGATTGTTGCCATGGTGTGAGGGTCGTACTCTCGGCTTCTTGTCTACTTGGTGTCCCGAAGAAATGGGATTCGTCCTTGATCTCTTCTGGACTCTCTGGGATCTCCCCATACTGTTCTACGGAGCGGCGCTTGAGGTCGAGTACGTCGGTATCGCTCATGAGAGCGGCGTTGCCTACTTCGCTCCGTACCTCGCGAACGGGCGGGAATGTGTTGACCCGGTAGGAGTGCGTGAAGTCGTCGTTATCGTCGTGGGTCCGCATGTACATGGAGTACCGCGAGAGATTCGAGAGGTCCGAGTCGTCGATCGTATGCTGGCCGGCGATATACTTCGCGTCCTGTCCACTGGTTCCGAAGCTAACGAACGTCTCAATCTGACTCTCGACGGCATTTGTGAGGCTCTCGGGGAGCTGGTAACTCGGTGCCTGACAGGCAAGGACGAACCAGAGCCCGTAGCCGCCGGCCTCAGAGAGCATTTCATCGACGTTGGACTCTCGAGTTACCGCCTTGTCGAACTCGTCCCACACGCAGAAGAACGGATCCTCGTTCTCGCTCATCTTCTTCGCGTTGTAGAAGCGCCGAACGAGCGGCGTCGTGATGAAGTTCTTCTCGGTTTCCCCGAGCGAGGGATCCAACCGTAGGACCGCTATCTTCCCGTCATCGACGATATCCTGGATCCGGATCGTCGGCTCTCGAGTGGAGAGCATGGTCCGGAGCGTCGCGTTGTGGACGACATTATCCATGCGGCCGGCCAACGGCTCGAGGTCAGCGTCTTCCTTCTCCTTGATCCGGTCGGCTGTCTCCCGGATGAAGTGGACCCGTTCTTCGTTCATCCAATCGGCGAATTGCTCGAGGTTATCCTGAGACGAGCATGCTGCAGCAAGATCGACGGGAGTGCATGTCTTCCCCGATTGCGTCATTCCCCGGATCAGCGTCCGCGTGACGCGACTCATGAGCGCTCCCCAGTAGTTATCGGACCCGCCGGTCTGGGCGAACGCAGCGGACATGTCATCGGCCAAGCTCTCTACGTAACTCGAGTGAGCGACTGATCCCGGCTCAAGCTCATCGGGAACCTCGAGGAGATTGAACCGGACCATTTCTTCGAAATCATCACCAGTGTCGATAAAGACAAAGTCCTCTTCTGTCCGATCCTCCGGCCACTCGGCGATGAACTCCTCATCATCGGCGAAAAAGCGGCGTTGCAGGATATAGAGCCCGATCAATGCGGCGACCCCTCCGAGGAGGACGATGAAGTTGGGTAGTGCAGACTCGCTCGGCGTTGGGACAGGCCCAATTGACATTGGCTTTCCCCCGCCACCGCCGCCGCTCTCGTAGAGCGCAATTGTGTACGTACCGCCGTAGGAGATCGGGGTCGAACCGTTCAGTTCCGCGCTAAGCGTTGCTATACTGCCGTCATTTTGGGTCCCGTCCCAAACTCGTCTAGAGTTCGCCTCTGGTAGCGTCAACTGACACCTCCATTGTGATGGCTGTTTTGGCTGATCGCTCGAGCAGTTCGTCGGCGAACGCCGCGAACTGCTCGGGATCGGCATACTGCACCAGATTCAACCAGAGAAGCGACTCTAACCCCGCTTCTGACCACCGCATCCATTGATTCTTACACCGCTTCGAAACTTCACCCCTGGCTCGTTCGACCACGTTTGACGTCCACGGAACCTGCTGTTGGTCAAGCGCGAGTTCCGCGAACGTCACAGTTGCTTCTGCCCATTCCTGGAGGTACGCCGTAGCTTTCGGGGAGTCTTGACGCTCTAACCTCCAGGCTTCCTTCCGGAGAGTCTCGAGCGTTTGGTCGATCCGCGAGCGAATCGCCAAACGCTCATTCCTCGGTGCATGGAGTGCAACAGAGTTCTTCAGATGGAACAGATCATCCGTAACGCCAGAGACGATTGCTTTCCGTTCGGAGAGCGGAAACGCATCATCTTTTCAGAGCTTGTACCCGAGCGTTCGACCGACGTGAACGAGATCGAGCTGGTGAGATCGATCACCACTCTCGAACGCATCGACGAGCGCCTTCTCGGCGTCACTGACGACCGTGGCGTCGTCAGTGACCGCCTCAGTCTCTTCGAGGGCTTCTGCTGTTTCATCCCAGGATTCGTTAACGTTGACGTCTAAGAGTGTGGTTTCTGTGTCGTCACTCTCGGCTGTTTGCCCGAGGGTGACGTTGACATCATGGTAGGAGCAGTGATCCTGCTGGCTATGACACTTCGTTCCATCAGGAACGACAGTGTCTGCGTTCGTCCCAGGAAGCCGATCACGAACGAAGTCACCGAGCTTGCTGCTGTATTCACGGACTCGCCGGTTGAGCGTCGAAATTGAGGGCATGGGAGTGAAGCCGTCGCCGTGGGCGACGGCATCACGATAGCTGAGCGAAGTAGCGAGTTCGGCAGCCTGGAGTGAGATATCCTCTTGATAGATGCGCTGGCCGTCGAAGTCGATAAGATCCTTGAGCGGACGGAAATAGGTCGGGTCGCCGTCGATAGCAGCCATTCGAGCAGTTCTCTGATTCACCAACAACGTGCTTCACAAGAGCGCTGTTTGATGTCGATTGCTTTACCGCGTTATCTGAGCCTTCAATCTGACCAAGTGTTTACAAGCTAGCTATCCGATATCCAAGTGGATGGACGGCGTTCTCTGGTATCTGCTTGCGAGTTCTCGCGGCGGTCCGACTCGCGTCCGGATCATCCGAGCGCTTAACGAGCGGCCGCGGAACGCCAACGAACTTGCGACCGAACTCGACATGGATTACACGACAATTCGCCACCATCTCGATGTGTTGCTGGACAACAACGTAGTCAGGACGGGCGGCGGCAACTACGGCACCGTGTACCTGTTCACCGATCAGGTGAAATCGAACTGGAATACTGTCGATGAGATCCTTGAGACAGTCGACCCAGAAGAGCCGTAATTTGGGACAAAATTTGGATAGCACCTATAACGATGACGACGAAATAGCAATCTGATGGAAGCCTGGCTCAACGCGGCGAGGGCGGCAGCGGGGGTGAATGTAGTACTCTTGCTCGCTCTTGGTTCGGTCTGGCTTCACAATTACCGGCAGCACGGTGCTCGCCACACGCTTGGGCTCCTCGTGTTTGCCGCGTTGCTCCTCGTTCAAAACGGTCTCTGGCTGTATTTCTACGTTCTTCACCCGGACTTCATCGGCTGGTTCGTCAATTCTGGTACTGACGTGCAGGTCGGTGTGACGATGTTGTGCGGTCTTGAGCTTGTTGCACTGCTGTTTTTAACCCGAATTACGTGGCTTTGACAGGTCTCTCGCCAACTTTGGACGAATTTTGGATGAAGTCCGGAAAATGACCTTATGCTGAAACGTCGACCGATCAGGTATGCGCCTGAACCGACGCACACTACTCGGGGCGACAGCTGGAGCGATCACCATGGCGGGATGCCTTGGGTCCGATAATTCGAGCGGCGAACCGGTGTCTAGTCCTGGCAACGAGAGTGGGAACGAAACTAACGGCGGAAACGAAACGGGCGACAATGGGTCATCCAGTGACCCAGCGGGTCCGACGGTGCAGGTCTACTGCCACTGTGATCGCGAGCCTATCCTCGTGGGGCCGACCGGCCAGACGCTGTACATGTTCGAGCAGGATACGCAGGGTGAAGGGGCGAGCGCCTGTTATGATGACTGCGCTGAGAACTGGCCGCCGCTGACGGTTGACGAGGAACCGACCGTCGGTGAAGACGTTGCGGCCGAGGTAACGACGTTCGAACGTGAGGACGGGTCGATGCAGGTGGCTGCAAACGGTTGGCCGCTGTACTACTTTGCTCGTGACCAGGCGTTGGGCGATGTCGAAGGCCAGGGCCTCAACGATGTCTGGTGGGTCCTTGACCCTGACGGGGCTTCCATCCGATCTGACCTCGGGTCGCATAGCCATGGTGGCGACGTGCCGGAAAGTCCGTCTGAGAACGCTGATGTCGCGATGGTGTCCGATGATGGACACCACTTCGATCCCCACCTTGTCTGGATCGAACCGGGCGGCACTGTGACGTGGACGCTGGAGAGCGGGAGCCATACGACGACCGCCTACTCTGCTGATGTAGAAAAACCACAGCGGATTCCCGACGATGCAGATGGCTGGGATAGCGGCATCCTGCAAGAGGAGGGAGACACGTTCGAACACACATTTGACGTTGAGGGTGTGTACGACTACTTCTGCCAGCCCCACGAAGGAATGGGGATGGTGGGAAGTGTGATCGTTGGCGAGCCAGATCCGCACGAACAACCCGGACTCGAACTACCCCAAGAGGACTTGCCAGACGGGGCGCGAGAGATGCTCGAACAGTTGAATCAGGCGGCAAACGAGGCACTCGGGCATACACACGAGTGATCGCCTGAGGACTCGGAGCGGCTACTCTCTATTAATCGCTAATCCCGAAAGTCACTGGCATAGGACAACGAGCAGATAATCCACTGGAACCTATAGTAGTCCTATGGTCGTACTCCTCGAATTCACGATCGATGCCGAGGGATTCGTAATAGGCGAGATTCTCAAGCAGGCAACGGGTGTCTATACCGTTGAATTGGAGCGGGTCATCCCGCTGGGTGAACGCCCTATCCCCTTCCTATGGGTGACAAGCGACGACCTCGATACGTTTGAAGAGAATGTCCTCTCACACCCTCTCGTGCAGAAGGTCCACAAACTGGAGCGAATCGATGATCACGGCCTCTATCGAATTGAATGGGCGGAGGACCCGCCCAACAATCTGCTCGTAGGCATCCAGAACACGAATGGAACCCTCCTTGATGCCCACGGCGGTGAGAACTGGTTTTCACCGATGTTCGCCAACATATGTCGGACGAAAACTGTTGTCAGGGGAAGGACAGCCGTCCACACATCGTCGCGGCTGATGGTGGCTAACGGGCCGATGAGATCTTTACTGCCCTCGCCGATAGGCAGCGACGGTGCGTACTCCACTGTCTCCAGAACGAAGAGCGGGCCTCACTGACCGATGTCGCGATGCAGATCGCTACGTGGGAATACGACGCTTCACCCGATGATATGCCAGACGAGGCGATCGAGGAATACAAGGTGATGCTTTTCCACCACCATCTCCCGAAACTCCGTGAAGCACGCCTTGTCGAATATGACGAGCGCTCGCAACAACTCCTCTTGCGTGAGTGTCCCGACCTCGTCGAGGTCTGCCTCGAACACTGTCAGGAGCAGGATCTCCCCGGCTGACCTACTCGAGATCATACAGAATAAGCGTACCCTCACCGCGAATAGTGACCTCCAGTCCCTCATAGAAGAACGTGATCACAACCACGTTACAGCTGCGGACGAGCGTATCAACGGCGTCAGTCGAAATGTGCTCTCTTAACGGTGTGAGGTCCATCGGGTCAGCGTCTCGAACACGAGCAACTGCATGGAGCAACGCTCTCGACGGTAACTCATCTTCTGTGAAGTCAAAGCGGTGTTCAGTCCCATGGTCTGTCATTATATTCCTCCAGACGGGGCGGCAGCAGTCCCCACAGGGTGTGGGACTATAACATGCATGGATGGGAGTGTAATGACTATTCATGGGGCCGTTAGAGCGTTCATGGAGCGCCTCGATCTCGCGGACCGAGATAAAGGATGGACTCTCGAGCACTATCCCCATGCTGCGAGCGCCGGGGGTAGAGACACAAACTGTCACCCACATATCCAATATAGAGGGAGATGGTGGACGATCCCGATCTCGGCTCCGGCGAGTTGCGTGATCCGGAGATCATGAAGGCGTGGAACGTGTGGTGCCGTCGAGGAGTCATTCTCCCGGGATACGCGAGGGACATCGCCAGACTGCGCCGCCTACACCGAGAATGGGGCCGAGAGGAAGAGCCGTTGCGGTAACGGAGCAGCCCACCAATAGGATTTACCGCTGGAAGACCCGGCCAAGAGTGAGAGAGAAAGGTTTCACTCCCAAACCATAGGACAGTACCCGCTCGAGCGCGACGCTCTCCTGAGGACTTATTGTGGCACAGTAACATGGTCTATATGCAGGGGCAGCTGGACATCCCCGGTTCAACCCCCTGCAGAGGAGGATTGAGCTACCTCGGCCACCACTTCCCGACGTAGCTTTTCAGTGCTATCGACGTCCTCGAGGTCGTCGCAGGAGACGTTTTCCCCAAGCGAAGACGGCACAGCCGAGTCGACCGACGATCGAGAATCGCAAGGCGGCAGAGGGAAAAATCCCCAGCAGAAATTTCACCTCACCCTCTGGCGAGTCGACCGACGGTTGCGAGGAGTAGATCGTGACTGTCGCCGAGCAGTTCGATGACCTTCCGAAGAAAGCGGTGACCGAGCCGGTGATCATGAATAAGACCGCACGGTCAAAGTATCCCGACGAAAAGCTCGAATCCGTTGATAATCGTCTCCTCATCGGGCTTCGAGAGGTAGGGCTCGAGGCTCTGATAGTCGTCCCAGCCACCGACTTCCATTACAACCCGTGGCTTCATCCGTTCCCGAACGAGCATCGTATGCGCGCAGTATCAGCGAAGGTCATGCGAGGAGATTACGATTGTGTTCCGACTGACGTCCCGGGGTTGAACTCCGTCAAGTCCTCAATCCGCTGTTCTAGTTCTCCAACTTCCTGCCGCAACTCCTCAGCTTCTGGATCGTCACTCAACGCCAGTTGGTCTTTCAGTCCTTGGAGACGGCTTTCCTTGCTTTCCTCGTCAACCTCGGCTTTGCGGACGTATTCGCGTTCGTCGATCTCGTACACCGCCGACTCTGAGAGTTCAGTCACCTCAAGCGCCTCATCGACCTTCTCGCGATCAACGGACATGAGCCGCTCGCGAGGGATACCGGCATCTTCGAGCACACGGAGCACCTCCTCGTCGGCTTTGAGCGAGCGGTTGCGTCGAGTCGTGCGTTGGACCGATCCATACTGGCCGTACACCGGCTTATCATGGTGAAGCCGGTCAAGAAGAACTTCACGAACCTCTGTGCGAAGGTCGCCCGCATTCCGTTGGACATCCGAGAGTAGTGTATAGAGATTGATGAGCACTGGCGTCTCCCACTCGTCGAGTTCCGCTGGATTATGCCGCTCGAGAGCGTCGATCAAGAGCAGCATGTCGGCGTAGACGTCAAGATCTGGTTCCGTCCGGTCTTGATTCTGCTCGTCAGTGGAGGGAGAGACACCCTTGATGAGTTGCGAGGTTGTTGGCTCGTCGGTCTCAGTGAGCGTCCCCGCCCGGTCGTTACACTCATAGCGAGGGTGAAGACTCAGAACTGCCGCGTACGGTTCCGCGTCCAGGGGGAGCCGTTGGAGGTCGAATGTGCCCCCAGAATCGGTGATTCGGCCGGCTAAGGTCTCGAATTGGTCGCGTTGCAACGGCTGCGAGTCGCCGGTATCGGTGAACTTAATCACGATACGGGACTCTTGAGCGCTGATAATACGAAACTGCTTCTCAGTGAGCGGTGTTGTGAGTGTGGCGTCCTCTCCAAGAGCATCGCATTCATCGAGGAGTGTCTGCCAGCTCGTCCCAAAAGGCATGGCCGTATGTAGTGGCCCAACGAAAAAACGTCTTCCCTTGCTCTACAGACCGTCATAGAGAGGTTTACCACCTCGACACTATCCTTGATCGAGAGGGTGTTATAGAATGATCCGCATGACGTTCTTTTCACTCAATCTGGAGCGAACTATCCGTTCACTACACGTGCGAACTGAACACCAGAAGTGTTATTTACTCATTCAAGTCATCTAATGTATGGGAGACGAAATTTCGTTTGATGGCCGGTCACTTGTTGGCGTTGCGAACGACGAAGACGGGGAAGTGGGTGCAGATACCGTCTTCCATTTTGAACAGGCCGGCGAACGAATCTATGCAAACTACTCTGGTGGCGATATTATAGATGGGCACTTGGTTGGGACATTCGATGGGGAACAATGGGACATCAGATACACCCAAATAAATACGGATAATGAAACCGCAACTGGCCACTCTGTTGGTGATGTCGAACTCCTCAACGATGGGCGTATTAGAGTTGAAGATAAGTGGGAGTGGGAATCAAAATCCGGTACTGGCGAGTCAATTCATGAAGAAATTGACCAGTAGATAGTCCTAACAAATCATATCTCGTCTGGTCACTACTTGACCTGTACTTACCGTTTGTCGGGTAGTCACAGAGAGAGGAACTTTTCTATGACACCCTGTTGGTCGAATGTTACGCTAGGCCAGCGTCCTCGAAAGCCTTATTGACTACGTCGGCAGTTGGAGCGTTCAGATAGGGTTCGATTGCTTGGAACGAATCCCAACCACCGACCGCCATGACAACTCGAGGGTTCACCTGCTTATCAACGAGAAGCCGCTGTGCATACCGGCGTCGGAGATCGTGAGAACTTACGTACTGATAGTCGTCATCACCCGTCTCGTCGGCTGTGCGTTCTGCTGTACGCTTTATAACTGCACGCACACCACGCTCAGTGAGATCGACCAGCGGCTCATCGCTATCGATATCTTCAGCGTTCTGATAGCGGTGGATGTCACCTTCCACGTCCTTCGGAAGATAGGCGTCTCGAGGCTTTCCGCCGTTGCCTGTGGTATCTTGTCCTTCAGGAACTCGAAGACGATAGTGCTCCCCGCCGTCGGTGCGTTTGACGTGTTTCGGCTTTACTTGGGGAATTTCAAACGCTCGAAGCCCAACGTAGTCACCCAACTGGATGGTGTCAATGACTGAAATTGAAACGTCGAAGTGGCATTCAGGATATCCGTTTCCGGACTCATCGACGAGTGGAACGACATCGTAATCGACGCGTCGAACTATCGCCGAAAAAGGGACCGAATACCACTCCGTAGCCGATGCAGTCCAGGGATACGTCGCGAGGTACCAGTCTTCGACCCCGACTCGGGATCGTCCCTCATGTTGTCCGACCGCCACGCCGGAAGGTCAACGGGGAGGTTCGACGCGGCGACACCGGAAATCACCCCCATCGAGGACGCCAACACGGCGATTTGTAGTTCGAATCGACTAAAATCTAGCGAGTCGGACTGCAGGAGCGTCCACACCATTCCGGAAACGAACAGCACCACTCCAGCAATGGTCAACCACTTGTCTGCGACGGACAAACCGTCTTCCCGTTGCGTGAGTCGAATCACGACGACACCCGTGACGAAGTGGACGATGAACACTGCGAGGAGGGATCCCGCGATTGACAGTGCTGCGAACGGGTTCCACGACGGGAGCGCCGACATGAAACTGGCGAGCAGGTCGGTCGGAACGAGACCGGCGACGAACTGCACGAACGCCCGAAGCACTGCGGCAATCAGGGAGTCGATCACCGCGAGGATCCGGACCGCGAGTCGAACCTCGCCGTCGAGGAGCGCCCGCGCGAGGTCACGAACTAGTCCACTGTCGAGAAGTTCGGCGAGGAGAAAGAGGCCGAATGGCGGAATTACTCCCAACACGAAAACCCAGCGCACGACCCACGAAAGGACGCCGCTCCGGGGGACGGTTCGCGCGACGAACCAGACGATAATGGCGAACGGAACGATTGCAAGCGGCGATTCCTGGAGGACGCTGAGCGTCGTTTCGAATATGGACACGGAGCGGTGGACGCACTGAAACTGGAACGAGAGTATTGAGAACTTTTCGGCTCCGGAAGTAAAAGAAAGAGAGCTCCCGATTCCGTTTTTGATCTCTTGCGTTTACACTCCGGTTCCGAGGGTACTGATGGATTTCGGGAGATTACGCTCGCCGCCGCAGTCTACAACGTCGAACTTATATGGTACACATACGGACAGAGGAGAACCAGATAGGCTCTCCTACTCCGGACCCGCAAGGACCTGCACATTGGACTGCGTCACGCAGAGACGAAACTCACCAACCGAGAATCTCACCTCGAGGTCATCGTTCGCTGAGTCGACGAGTTGCTTGAGCGCTTCGATGTCGATCACCCGTTGCAATTGGTACTCGTCATGACCGAGTCCCTGCTCTTCGAGTGCAGTGACGATCTCGAGGAGCAGATTTCGCTCACTCATCTTCCATCACCTCGTCGACGACATCAACGATCTCTGCCGCTGTCGAACTGATCCGTTCGAGTCGGTCGAAGATTGCCTCTGGTTTGTCGCCCTCCCACGCGGCCAGATAGAACGCCGAGCCGCTCGTATCCAGTCCGAAGTACCGCCCAACGATATAGCCGACTCCCTCGGCCTCGAGTTCGCGTTTCGAGCGGTCAGTCTCGTCGTCGACGTCACCATGCAAGCGTGCGTGGGCGTATTCGTGGACGAGCGTCACAGCGAGAGCTGCGCTGTTCTCACGATTTCGGACCTCGATTAGTGGTTGCTCTGCAGGAGAGCGATACTGACAGATGCCTTTGGCGTCGCCGTGAGTCCACTCCGTTGGGGAGACGACCTCTACATCTACGTTGAGTGATGAGGCCACCTCGAGAAGCACTGGGAGCAGTCCGTCGGCATCTCCACTCGCTTCGGTCTCGAGTCCGGGCAGTGGCTCTCCCTCAGTTTGGGAAATATCGAAGACGGGCGCTGGCCGGAAGCCCACGAGCCCTTTTGACCACTCTTCGGGTGCTGTCTCGTCGTATTCGCAGTCGCTTCGATCGTGGTACGATGGCGAGTTCTCACACTCGGGGCACTGCTTGGCGATGATCGGTGCCCAGATCCAGATCGCGTTTTCGCCCTCCTTCACATGCCGGTCGAATTCGTCTTGCCACGTCCGATAACCGGCGATACGAGTCGCGTTCGGACACTGGCGAGTAATCAGCAGCGTATTTCGGTAGGAGTAGTCGTGGAAGTGACTTTGGACATCGAGCCACTCTTGGAACTGCTCACTCGAGACTGCGTCGTCAACCTCGTCGACGAGGTCTTCGACCCAGGCTTCCATCGTACTGTGCATCTCGTCACGTCTGGTGTCCGAGTCATTGAAGGACACCGGCGAACAGTCGTTGGTAGTCATTGCTCTCGATGACGGACGCTCAATTCTGGAACGCCCCTCACCCCTCAGGGGGAGAAAAAACGAACTCGAGTCAGCGTTCGAGCGGATCCGCTACAAGCGCCTCATCGGGTTCTCTGCTACCAACTTAGGCGTCGATCTCGAGTAACTCGTCTCGACGGCTTCGAAGTGTGTTTGGTGATGTTCCTGCAATGTCGGCAATCCGATGCTGTGACAGACAGAACCCGGCTTGCTCAGCAGCGAGATAGAGACACCCCGCTGCGACGCCACTCGGCCGGCAGCCAATTGTGATCCCAGTTTCCCTCGCTCTCTGTGCGAACTCGAGTGCTCGTCGACGCACGTGGTCTGGGACTTCGAGGTCCGTTGCAAGCCGTGGAATGCGATCTGCTGCCGAAGTCGGCTGTGTCGGTAACTCGAGTTCGACGTTCATCGCGTCGTAGGCAGTGGTGAGTCTACTCTGTTCACAGCGGGCACTGGACGCAACTTCTGCCCGGGATCGTCCGAGTCCGTTACAGCGAGCGATTGCGTAGACGCTGGCTGCGGCCACTGATTCGAGCGAGCGGCCCCGACAGAGGTGTTCGGACTGTGCACGTCGGAAGAGCGCACACGCCTGATCACGGATACTGTCTGCGAGACCGAGACTCGCGACGATCCGCCGTACTTCACTGAGTCCATAGGCGAGGTTTCGGTCTGCTTTCGATTGCCACTGTGCACGGGACTGTTCGCGACGCAGTCGGTTCAGTCGTCTTCGCTTCGTGCTTGATAGGGTGTTTCCATTTCCATCCTGCTTGTAGCCAATCTCGGTAGAGAGACCTCGATCGTGGCGTGTCGGCGTCAGTGGTGCGCCAGTCCGTTTCTGGGTTTCTCCGTCGTCATTTCGTCCCCAGTCAGGACTTCGGTCCAAGTGGTTGTTCTCGAGGATGCGTCCACAGTCCTCACAGATCGTTTCGTGGCTGGTCTGTCGAACACTACCGCCACAGTCCGGACAGTCAGTTGCAGTCGTCTGGACGTCTTCGTCGAACGCAGTCGTGTCGATGTCTCTCGTTGCCATCTGTAGTTCCGAAGGGACAACAGAATAGCCCCTTCACCACTTCTGGGGCGATAAACAGCGACGGTTGATTAGAGGAATCCTCTATGGGACTAGAATGATACCTCGAGTCCGGTATAGACAAATCACATGATATTGTCGACCCGTTCGAGCGCCGAACGAAATCAATCCTCAGAACTACTCGTTAACTTATAAGCAAAACCCTACGCCATCCATTGGATTCGAAGTGTTCTGAAAACGGATGGGCGCTGCAGGCTCCGGCTCGACTGTCGAACGAATCGACCTCTGAGGCGTGAGACGTCCGAATTCGGGGGTCTGAAAATCGAATTATATAATAGGATTCCAACATGTTTCTCGCGTCGTACTGAATACAGCACGTCGCTGTACCGAGATCAAAGCTTGATTAATCCGGTCAGTGCGTGCTACTGAAATCGCACTCAGTGAAGTCCCGTTACAGGGAGACCTGCTCCCCATCCTCGGGTACAACCACGTCCTCGGTCTCTGCTCGCAATTCCTCCCGCGAGAGCAGACAGTGATTGATCGCTTCCATATGAACGACCGTGACCGTCGCGTCAGTGGCCTCACGGACGGCGCTGATGTCCTCGATACCCATCGTGATGGGTTTACCCTGATCGAATTGCGCTTCGCCGCCGTTGAGGATGACCATATCGAGGTCGAATCGGTCCAGCGTCTCTTCCACCGGGTCGTACCAGATTGTATCGCCAGCAATGTACAGCGTCTCGTCACCTTCGAAGACAAACCCGGAAACCGGGCCCATCCCCTCGGCTAATTCGCCATGTCCGTGCTGGCCCGGCGTCCGGTGAATCGTAATGCCATCGAAGGTAGCCTTGTCGTCAACAGGTCGCACGTCGATGAACCCTTCGTCAGTGAACGCCTCGGCCTCTTCAGGCTGACAAAAGAGCGGGACGTCCGTCTCAAGTTCCTCTTTCGCCGCCTCGTCCCAATGGTCGGTGTGACGATGGGTGACAGCGACTGCGTCGTAGTCAAGATCAACGTCTGGTAGCGGAACGAGCGGATTCCGGCGTTGATTCTCGGTCGTGAGGAACTCGGGAACTGCCGGGTTATCTGTCACCGTCGGCATCTCTCCTTGCGGTGTGAACATCGGATCAACGAGGAATGTCGTCCCGTTGATTGTCGCAAGGACGGTAGCGTTTCGTACGAGTTGTACACTAATGTCGGAGTCACTCGTCATACACGAGTGCTTGGAGAGACGAAGGATTACGAATTACTTCGAAATATTCCAAGTAGTCCTCCCGAGTGCGTTGTACACCTACTGAATGAACTCGATGTCTTCGGGGTCAAGCGCCGCGTCAATATCGACGGTCATCGAATCAGCTGCGAACTGTTCTGCGAGCCATGCTTCAGCGCGGTTCAATCGATACTGGAACGTTGAATTCGGTACATCGGTTTCGTCCGCGATCTCGGTGACTGTAGCCTGTCGTGGTTCCTCGTAGTAGCCGTGGCTCAGTGCGGCTTCGAGCGCCGACTTCTGTTCAGGTGTGAGGTCGGTCTGTACCCGACTATCTTCAAGAAGACACGGTGGCTCCCCGAGTCGTTCAACGGTGAGCGACAACCCATCGCGGAGATTGTTCCGAATTTCGTCGTGCATTGCTCCAATTGAATCATCGATGAGTAAATGCCAGCGGGATTGGTCACCCCGGCGTTCGGACCGCATAATCAATCCTTCACCGACGTGCTTTGCAGCGACGAGGGGAATCGACCGCGGGCCGTCGCCTTCCCTGCGGAGCGAGTAGATCTTCCGTGATTCAGGATTCGACGAGAGAATCTCAAACTGCCACTCGGTGATAGGCGCGCCGCACATTCCGGTCGTGTTCGAATCATTGGCAATCCGCTCCAGGCGGTCATCGTACTCGTTAAGGACGGAGGCCGGACCGACGACTTTGTCGATTCTCCACACCGCCTCGCTCGTTGCGTGCACCTCCATTGACCGGGCGTGCAGGTCCGGGTTGTCGATGAAGAGATCCATCAACTCATCGGTACCCCTCTCGTACTCAACGGTGAAAATGACCTCTCGCATAATACTGTAGGTTCGCGTTCGCCGCGTATAACCGCTGGGAACCGTTTCTGGCAGATCGTCATTCCTCGCCGTCCCGGATGACCATTACCTTGACCCGATTTACGCCGTCAAAGTCGCGGAGTCGGTAGGTGAGGTTACGTACCTGCTCGGCTGGCCCCCGACAAAACAGTGATTCGAGACACCACTCACCTTGGTGCGTATGACTCGTGTTGAGGATAACATCTTGGTACCCGTGTTGAACTGCGTGTAGTTCCTGTATCACTTCGTGATGGCGATAATCGAACGCGACGAGCGCGACGATCTCTCCGCTTGTCTCTTTGAGGCGGGAGTGTGACTCAATATACTCCAGCATCGCTTCTCGAACCGCTCGGGACCTGTTGTCGATGTCCTGCTCTTGCCAGACTCGGTCGAACTCTTCTATTACTTCGTCTGGAATATTGAAACTCGTTCGCATAGTTACTGGTTCGTCGGGATTCTACAAGAGGATCTCGTATGACGAGTCACCCATTTCGGTATTAACAACCGTTATTCACGTCGATAGCAGATTCTCACTCAGGATGTTACACGGCGAAGCGTTTGGTCTCTTCCTCGGGGCAGTCGCGCTCGGTGCCGTTCACGGCATCGAACCGGGTCACGGGTGGCCCGTTGCCGCCTCATATGCGCTCGACCAGACGAACAAGTGGGTGTACGGGTTCGCGGCGAGTCTCATCATCGGCGTCGGCCACCTTATCAGTAGTATCGCTATGGTAGGGGTATTCTTCTACGCGAAGGACTACTTCAACCTCACGCAGGTCAACGAGCCGATGACAATACTCGGTGGTATCCAGATCGGCGGGCCAGTCAGTCTTGTGGCCGGTGTCCTGCTCATCGCGCTTGGGATTCGTGAATATTCCCACGGGCATTCTCACGGCAGTCACGATGGTGAGGGCCACTCCAACCATCACAGCCATGACCACCAACACGATCTGGACGAACATTCAAACCATTCTCACGAGCAGGGCCATTCACACAACCACAACAATGGGCTGATCACTCGTTTGAAAGGCTTCGTTCCCTTCGTCGGTGGGCACTCTCACTCACATGATGACCCCGAAGCAACTGCTGATCGTGGCCTCCTTGGGATCGCGTGGTTCGCATTCGTACTCGGATTCGCCCACGAAGAGGAATTCGAGATTATTGCACTCTGCGCCGGGTCTAACCACTGCCTCGAACTGATGAGTGCGTACGCCCTCACCGTCATCGCGGGTATCGTCGGACTGACGATGCTGTTGATTGCAGGCTACCAGCACTCAGAGGAGAAAGTCGAGCAGTACACGCCGTACCTCCCAACGTTTTCCGCAGCTGTCCTCATCATCATGGGATTTGGTTTCATTACCGGGGTATTCTGACTTGCCCGTTCAATTCGCATATATACTTACCAGACTATTCATGTCGGTTAGGGATGAAATTTATATGGTACATAAACGGACAGAGGTGAACCAGATAGGCTCTCCTACTACGTACTCGGAAGGACCTGCACATCGGACTGTGTCACGCAGAGACGAAACTCACCAACCGAGAATCTGACCTCGAGATCAGCACCTGCTGAGTCGACGAGTTGCTCGAGCGCTTCGATGTCGATCACCCGTTGGAATTGGTACTCGTCATGACCGAGTCCCCGCTCTTCGAGTGCAGTGACGATCTCGAGGAGGAGATTTCGCTCATTCATCCACCATCACCTCGTCGACGACAGCGATGATCTCTGCGGCTGTCGAACTGATCCGTTCGAGTCGGTCCAAGATTGCCTCTGGTTCGTCGCCTTCCCACGCGGCCAGATAGAACGCCGACCCGCTCGTATCCAGCCCGAAGTACCGACCCACGATATAGCCGACTCCCTCGGCCTCGAGTTCGCGTTTCGAGCGGTCAGTCTCGTCGTCGACATCACCATGCAAGCGTGCGTGGGCGTATTCGTGGACGAGCGTCACAGCGAGAGCTGCGCTGTTCTCACGATCGCGAACCTCGACCAGTGGTCGTTCTGCAGGAGAGCGATACTGACAGATGCCTTTGGCGTCGCCGTGAGTCCACTCCGTTGGGGAGACGACTTCTACATCTACGTCGAGTGATGAGGCCACCTCGAGAAGCACTGGGAGCAGTCCGTCGGCATCTCCACTCGCTTCGGTCTCGAGTTCGGGGAGTGGCTCTCCCTCAGTTTGGGAAATATCGAAGACGGGCGCTGGCCGGAAGCCCACGAGTCCTTTTGACTGCCGTGTTGAATAGCGATCTAATCGGTTGATATCGCGGGTTAGAAAGGTGAAGTCGAAGAAATCGATTCTGTCCATGGAAGTCGATCTCCTCGACTTCGTTGAGCAGTGTCGCCACCTAGCCAAACAAGCGTTGGGGAAGCACGCGGGCGAGCCCGCCAGCGGCGGGTTCGCCCGCTGGGTCCATGTCGTACTGCACTGTTTTCGACTCGAAGAGGGCCACAGCTACCGCGAAACGCCGAATCGACTGGAGTACATGACTGAGATTCGTGATATACTCGGCCTAGATCGGGACGATCTGCCGGAGTACACGACGATCTACAAGTCGTTCGACCGGCTGAAATGTGGGTATGGCGGGCGTTGCTGCGCGTTTCCGCGCAGCAACACCCGCAGTCTGGCCACGCAGCACTCGACAGCACGTTCTTCGACCGACGTTCAGCCTCATCGTACTACCGCCAGCGGTCGGGAAGTACCGTTCAAACGCTGAAAGTGACGACATTAACCGGCAGGGAGTCCCTTGCTGTTCTTGACGTCCATATCTCGGCCCGGTGGAAACACGATACGAAGACCGGGCCGCAGGTCGTCCGCCGGAACGCGGACGACCTGCTGTCCGTCGCGGCGGACAAAGCGTTCCACAACTGGGTCACAAAATATGAGTTCTACGCGCTCGGTGTCGATCCACTCATTTTACAGCGTGGATCGAGACCGCTCACGGTAGGACATAACGCACTCATCCGGGCAAAAGGCTACTCTCAGCGCTGGATGGCTGAAACCTCGTACTCAACAACGAAGCGCTCGCTCGGCGATGCCGTGCGAGCGCTGGGCTGGTATCGACAGTTCCGTGAGATCGTCTTGATGTTCGCCCTCATCAACATTGAACCGTTGTGTGAATCGCTCTAACCATGACTCAGCATCTATTCAACACGGCACTTTTGACCACTCTTCGGGTGCTGTTTCGTCGTATTCGCAGTCGCTTTGATCGTGGTACGATGGCGAGTTCTCACACTCGGGGCACTGCTTCGCAATGATCGGTGCCCAGATCCAGATTGCACTCTCGCCTTCTTTCACATGACGGTCGAATTCGTCTTGCCACGTCCGATAGCCGGCGACGCGGGTCGCGTTCGGACACTGACGAGTGATTAGCAGCGTATTTCGGTAAGAGTAATCGTGAAAGCAGCTCTGGACGTCGAGCCACTCCTGGAACTGCTCACTCGAACTGCGTCATCAACCTCGTCGACGAGGTCGTCGACCCAGGCTTCCATCGTACTGTGCATCTCGTCACGTCTGGTGTCCGAGTCATCGAAGGACACCGGCGAACAGTCACTTGGAGTCATCGTTTGTGACGACGGACGCTCCATTCTGGAACGCCCTTCACCCCCTTCGGGGGACGAAAAACACACTCGAGGGAGCTCTCGACCGACTCCATTCCAGTAGGAAGCACTCCAATATATTCCGAAAAATATAATAAGAAAACAACCTCATGTACAGAGAACGCACCGATTGTTCGGTGCAGTCTATGTTCGTGTATTAATCCGACAAGAAAGGATTTACGTATTTGCGACTTACCTGCTTATATGAACCGCCGTCAGACCCTCGCGGCCCTCGGTACAACAGCCCTTACGTGGGTCTCAGGGTGTGCCACTCTTGAGGCCGAACTGGGAATGCGGACAGATACGCTCGGTGCAGTGACGCTGGCAAACAGTCTCCCAGAGTCGGTTGAGGTCTCGCTCGAAATCCTCCGTGATGGAAATCGCGTTCATCAGGCGTCGTATCAACTTGACTCAGGATCAGAACGAGAACGGCCACAGTACACCATTAATGAGTGGGGAGAGAATCCGAATGCACAACGGTGGGCTGTTCGAGCCAAGACACCACAAAGTGAGTGGAAAGACGCGACAATCGACGCTGCGACGGGCTCTGAAAACGAATGCTACAGTGTGACCGTCGTCACTGATGAGCGACCGGAGTCACTTCTCGTCCTTCTTGGCGGATGTAAACCGCACAACCGCTAACGATTACTGCTACACTCACACACGTCGTTACCATCGCCCAATTCATCATCGCCCAGATTTCCGGATAAAGAAACCGCGCTACCAACTACTCGTTACAAGCGTCTCATCTGGGTTGCGATGATCAGACTCAGGGATCGATCTCGAGTAAGTCGTCTTGCCGACTGCGGAGCGTGTTTGGGATGTTCCTGCGATATCGGCGATCCGCTGCTGGGAAAGACACAAACCGACTCGCTGGGCCGCGAGATAGAGACACCCCGCTGCGACGCCACTCGGCCGGTAGCCGATCGTCAATCCGCGTTCGCGTGCCTCCTGTGCGAGCTCGAGCGCTAGTCGACGAACATGATCTGGGACCTCAAGTTCTGTCGCAAGCCTCGGAATACGATCTGTTGCTGCAATCGGCTGTGTCGGTAACTCAAGTTCGACGTTCATCGCGTCGTAGGCAGTGGTGAGTCTCTCCTGGTCACAGCGGGCACTGGACGCAACTTCTGCCCGGGATCGTCCGAGTCCGTTACAGCGAGCGATTGCGTAGACGCTGGCTGCGGCCACTGACTCGAGCGAGCGGCCCCGACAGAGGTGTTCGGACTGTGCACGTCGGAAGAGCGCACATGCTTGGTCACGGATACTGTCTGCGAGACCGAGACTCGCAACGATCCGCCGCACTTCACTGAGTCCATAGGCGAGGTTCCGGTCTGCTTTCGACTGCCACTGTGCGCGGGACTGTTCGCGACGCAGTCGATTCAGTTGTCGTCGCTTTGTGCTCGAGAGCGTGTTTCCGTTTCCATCCGTCTTGTAGCCAATTTCGGTGGACAGGCCTCGATCGTGACGTGTCGGCGTCAGTGGTGCGCCGGTCCGTTTCTGAGAGTCTCCGTCGTCATTTCGTCCCCAGTCAGGCCTTCGGTCCAAGTGGTTATTCTCGAGGATACGTCCGCAGTCCTCGCAGATCGTTTCGCGACCGGTCTGTCGAATACGACCGCCACAGTCCGGACAGTCAGTTGCAGTCGTCTGGACGTCTTCGTCGAACGCCGTCGTATAGATGTCTCTCGTTGCCATCGATAACTCCGAAGGGAACAACTGATCAGCCCCTTCACCTCTTCTGGGACGATAAACATCGCTAAGGAGCTGTTGTCGATCTCCCTGTTGGAACGGCCGCGGATCCCTCACTCACTTTTTCGACTACTTGGTGGGCGAGGATCTCTCTATCAGACCAACTGGAACGGAGCCCTCTCAGCACAATGGTTACCGAGAAGAAGGCCGACCTACGAGGGATAACAATTAGAGTGCTCGTGGATCGCTATCGACGATGCTCGCAAACGCGACGTTCTCCTGAACCTGCTCGATTTCGACGGTCGGCTCGTCACCAGGTTGGGAACCGGGGACAATCACGACGTAGCCACGTTCGACTTTTGCAATACCGTCGCCCTGATTGCCGACAGTCTTAATTGTTACATCACGCACTTCGCCTTCATCGACAGGGGGTTCTGACGGGGCGCGACTCACGGTCTCCTGAGAAGGCGGTTGCTGTGGCCCCTGTTGCATCGATGACTCTGTCGAGGCAGGAGACTCAAGAATCGCTACGCGATACGTTTCGTTAGCTGACAACGCTTTATGATCGACTTCACTCGAAGGAACTTCAATAATGTACGTCCCATCTTGCTCTTCGATTGGAGCGCTGAACAGAGAGCGAAGGGAATTAGGGATCTTGACCATTGAGTTTGTAGTACTCAGTACCCACGGGACAAGTAAGTTTAACCAAGAAGGTTGGCGAGTTCGTAGAGGTTTTCTTTGCGGTTGTACTCAATTGAGAGGAATGAACTCTCTGGTTTTCACGGGATTTCGTGGCTCGTCAGAGTCATCTCATTGTTTTGAGTCGACTGATTCCGTGAAGTTCACTTGAGAAACCGGACGTGGCGCGTCCGGGTCCCCCTAGGAGGTGTGGCTAAGGCCAAGGGTTCAAACCAACCGCTATACCTTCGGAGACAGGGTGGTAGCTATATCGATAATTGTTCGCCAGAGAAACACAAATTGGAGCGGACCGCCTCCACTGTGTAGTTATGAGCATGTAGGGAACTTTAATAACAGTTTGGATAGGATGACTCCTCTATTCTCTCCCCGCTGCGATCTCTCGGCGGTATTGTACGTCTCGTCACTGATCGGTGTTTTACTCCAATTCTGGGTTTTCTCCCCGCTACGACGACCGAAGCGACGAGATGATTAACGTGACTGATTGTCATACTACGAGATCACTTTACTCTGTGAAGTCACGGTTCGAAACGTTGGCGAGTCGGCCCATGCCTGCATCTAGGAGACGGTAAATGGCCCAGTCGGCGCCTTCGGTACCGGCGTCGATGAGCTTGAGTTCACCGTTAGCATCGCCTTCCCCGAGCTGCCGCTGCTCCGATTGAAGCGAGTCGGACGGTCGACGTTCGATAGCAGGGTGGTTTGACAGCCGATACTTCTTTGCACTTCTACTGTCGACAGTTCCGACATGCAGACCGAGTTGAGGGTGGTGGGATGGAGGCGTTCGTGACGCAGTCACACGGATCCACCGTCGAAGTGGGGAACGGCCTGATGGCCTGGGTTGGTCGACCCAGCGCAGCGCTCTCACTGGCCGACGATCCGCTTCCGCTCGTGCTGGCCGGGGCAGTAGTGACAATCATCGGTGCCGCAGTCGTCGTTCGAGCGCGAGCCAAGGACTCGAGTACCGGTCCCGACAACCGCTCGAGCGGGGATCCGACCGGGAGCGAAGTCAGAGAGCGGTCCGCGCAGGTCTCGTTCGAGGAACGGATCGGGGAGACGACCCTCGATCGACTCGCACCGATTCTCCCCGACGCGGTCGGCCGCGTTCGTGATCTCGAGTCCGACGGCTGTGATGATCGCGAAACCGAGCGAGAGCGAATCAACCGCGCCGAGCGGGAACTCCGCCGCGGCCTCAAGGACGCGCTTGCAGACGGCCGCCTCGATACGGGGTTGACCGGGCCGGACGACGAACCCTACGAGATCGTGAACCTTCCGAGTCGCTACCGCGAGTTCACCGTGCCGCCATCGGGGCGGACGGTCCACGTCGGAGAGGCCGAGAGGGCCGTTCGGGACCAACTCGAGGACGGCACCCTCCGGGACGCGGCCATTGCCGCTGCGGCAGTTGACGACCATCGCGAAAAGATTCGGCAGTACGTTCAGGATCGCGAGGAAGAGATCGTCGACCTGCGGAACGAAATCGACGCGACGCTCGTAGACGTCCGCGACCTGAGCGGCCGACTCGACGGGAAGCTGGCGGACCGTGTCGAGGAGTTCGTCCTCGACGGACGACACGACGATGTCGACGGCGTCGCCGAGATCGAACGCGACATCTCGGACGCGATGCACTCGCTGCACCGCTGTTCGTTCGAGGACGCGCGACGGGAACTCCGAACCGCGCGCGAGGCCGCCGCCGACCTGCTCGTCACCGTCGACTTCCTCGGTGGGCTGGTCGGCACCGTCGAACACGGGAGCGGAACGGTCGAAGTGCCGACCGTCGTGTCGACGGCGCTCGTAACCGACCTCGCACCAATCATCGAACGACAGTACGATGTCGACGCGTCGGTCGACGGGACCGCAATCGCCATCACCGAACGGAACATGCCCGGCGACGAGGACGATGTGTCGAGGATATCGGACGTGGCAACACCCGCGACCGAGCAGACGCCTGCGGGTGAGTCGACCGGCGGATCGACGGGGACCCGGAATCACGTCGCAACCGAGTCAGTCGCCGACGAAATCCTGTTTGTCCTCCGGGAACTCGGCGGAAACGCGGACGGCGATACCGTCCAGTGCCAGACCGAACGGCTCCCAAAAGGAATCGCGCAGCCGGCCGTTCTTGAGGAACTGGCCGCGTTCTGCCGACGACAGACTGATGTCGTCGCCACCGTTGACCTCCAGGAGGGGGCACCGCCGGGCTTTCTCGAGATCGAGTTTACCGACCGGACGACGGTCAGGGGCGGTCTCGAGACGTTACGAGAGCGGTTCGTCGAGCGCCACGGCGGCTAAGACGAGTGTAGGTGCAGCTTCGATCGCTGGTGGGTGCCGACAGACGGGTGTGCGATCGCACGTTCAGTTGGTATGTTCTATGTAGGTATTCATGTAATAATTTAACATCTCGAAAACTGAGTCTGGTAGAGTCCAAGATCGAAATCGCTGCCGGTCCACACGTAATCCTTTAGATAGTTCCGACGAAGGGATAGGACAGTACTGAGAATGACGAATCTCTGTAAAATTTGTATGGCGCAGGCGGGCGAGTGGGAGCGGGCGACCCTCGTCGAACACGTCCGAGACGCACACGGCGACGAGCCGGAGTCCGTCGAACAGGTGTATCCAGACCTGCGCGAGGAGGTGTTCGCTCCGGAACCACCCGAGGACGATTCGACCGGCAACGAAACTCGATCGGGACCGGCGAAATCGACCGAGACGCTCAGCGAGGACCTGCTCGATAGCACCTATGGGAAGAAGTGGTTTCTCGTCGGCGTCGGCGGCGCGGGGAACAATATTCTCGATGCGATCTTGCTCCGTCGCGAGACGCTGGCGGAGAACAACGAGCGCCGCGCTCGGATCTGGGAGGGCGGACTCGCCGGTTACGGGCTCCTGAACACGAACGTCAGCGAACTCGAGCAGACCTACTACGCACAGGAGGAGAAGGGCTACAGCCGCAATGACCTGTTGCCGAACTGTATCATCGGGTTCGGCCGCCACGATTATGCAGGCGCCGGCTATCGGTGGGACATCGGCAAGGAGTTGATGGAGGCCGATTTCGAGGGCGACTCCGACCCCTTCCGAGAGCGCTGGGACATGAAAATAGAACGGATTCAGGACTCGCAGGCCGTAATGTTCGTCCACAGCGTCACGAAGGGGACCGGCTGCGGTGCGACGCCGGTCGTCGCCGATAACCTCAGATCCGACGTCCTCGAGGACGACACGGTCGTCCCGAAACCGCTTTTCAGCAGCGTCGTCATTCCGTCGGAGGGTACCGAGTACTCGGAGTTCGGCGGCCGCGCGAAGGTAAACGGCGTCGTCGGACTCGCGCGCACCTCCCGAGCGGTCGACGCGATCATCCCGTTCGATAACAACTGCCTCGAGAACGTTCAGGCGGACATCCGGCCGCAGATCGACCGGCTTGCGGAGTACAACCCGCCGCAGTATACGGAGATAAACCGACCGCTCGTCGCGTTCCTCGAGGCGTTTACCATGTCATCAGTGCCGCAGTTCCTCGATCAGGACGCGACGATGTCGATCATGGGCGACGTGTTCGATCCGGCCGACAGCTTCCGGCCGGTCGAGGACAAGTATCAGCTGAATCCCGACGTGTCGTTCACGCCGGCGGTGATCCTCGCGCCGATACTGGGGCGATCACGTGCGAGCGTGATCGATCGGTCGAAACTCGAGATTCTCGTCCGGAATGCGCTGTTTCAGAACAAACTGGCCGAGTTCGATCCGACGACCGCCTGGGGCGGGACGTTCCTCGTGTACGGTCCTCCCGAAAAGATGGACGCCGTGTCGGATTTCGTCGGCGACGGGACGCTGACGGAGATCATCTCCGGCGAGGAGTTCCTCGACGCGGGCAACGTCTCGGGAATCGAAACCGTCGACGTCCACGTCAAACAACTCGTGACGCCGGACCTCGACGACGTCCACCTCTGGGGGACGCTGTGGAATCCGGAGATGCCGTCGCTGTCGGAGATGTACGATCAGGCCCAGCGACTCAAGCAGGAGGGCAACAGCGAACAGGCCGAAAACGTCCGCGAGGAGTGGGACGCGGTCGAGGCGCTGTTTTCGGCGCTCGGTCGGGAGAACATGGCGTAATCGGCTGTTATCTCGCCGACCCGGTCGGCTCGTCGACGTATCATCGCGTGACGGAACTGGCCGTCCATCGCGTCCAGCATTCATCCATATGTGAATTATAGGGAATGAAATGTAAATATTACGGGTCTTTGTTCGACACATGCCAACGATGACGGACGACAGCTGTGGGGAGGGAGAGTTCGTAGTACTGGAGACCGGAAGAGAGACGGATCGTCACCGGTCAGACGCGACGACTACCGCTCGGCGACAGCGCCCGTAACGACCGATGTCAGAAGAAGACGCCCATCAGGCGAGCACCACCGGCATCAACCCACTCGACGGGGAAGTCGTCCTCAAAACGTTCACCCGTCCTGGATCAACTGGAAGTGGCGACTGTTCGGATCGATACTGTTCCTCATGGCCGGTCTCAGCGTCGGTGGCGGTGGGAGGACCGTCATTATGGGGATCGGAATGTTGCTCTTCCTCAACGTGTACCTCGCCCGAAGGCGGAGCCGCTATATCGTCACGAACCAGCGGGTCAAAAAGAAAACCGGCTTACTGAGTACGTCGACCGGTGAGACGCGGCTGAGCAACATCAACGGAATCTCGACCGGATCCGGTATCCTCGAAGGACTGGTCGGAAAAGGAACGGTCTCTATCACGGACGCCGCCGGTGAGACGTTTCCCATCAAAGGCGTCGGCGACTACGAAAAGCTCGCCCGGACGCTCCGCGAACGGCATCAGCAATCCATGCAACCGGGCCGCGGTCACGGGGCGGCCGCTCAGCCCGGTCCCGGTCCGGCCCAGCACCGCGGCGGTTCGGCCCCGGTGCGGCAGGCACAACAAGGGGCCGACGGCGGTCAGAACAGCTCTCAATCCGGCGACCGAGCGGCAGCCGAGTCGACCGAGGCCGCCGACAGTCCCAAGGACCGCTGTCTCGAGTGCGGCTCCCGCGTCGACGCGGGCGTGAGTTTCTGTCCGGAATGCGGGGCCGACGATCCGTTCACGCCGTCGACGAGCGACGGGACCGACGAGACGGCGGCCGAGACCGACACCGAGCCTGCGCCCGAACGCGACACACCGACGCATCCGATCGCCTCGATCGCGGAGTCGGTCGCCAAGCGCTGCCGGCCGGACTCGAGCGCTGCGACGGAGCTGTGTCAGACGCTGTCGGCCGAGGAGACCGACGAGCGGCGGCTCGAGGACGCCCTCGAAGCGGCGGTCGATACGCTCGAGACGGCTGCCACGGTGACCGACGCCGTCGAGAGGGTCGACGATCCCACCGAACGCCGGCAGCTGGAGTCCGCGCGCCGGACGATCACCGGCGAGCGCGGCCGCCTGCCCGCCGAGATCGAACCGATCCTCGATCGGACGATCGCAGTCAGCGAGGACCTTGAGGCGTGTGAACGCGAACGCGAACAGCTCCGAGAGGCCGCCGACGCGGTCTGTCAGGCCGCGAGACGGAATACGCGCGTAAAGCTCCGAAGCGGGGACGTCACCGACCGGACGGTCGCGGTGGCCGAAGCGATCGAGGACGGCGATCTTGGCGGCGACTCGACCGAACCGATCATCCCGGCAGTCGCCGGCGAACTCGAGCGCTCCATGCAACCGGAGTCGTCCCAATCCCGAGAACTGCTCGAGACGCTGGAGAAGCCGGAGTCCGACGGCGTCGAAGCGGTGTTGCGATCGACGGTCGATTCCCTCGATTCCTACGCGGACCTGCGGGCCACCGTCGCCGACATCGGCGAGCGCGACGTTCGGCGACGACTCGACGCCCTCGACGACGAACTTGGGCGGAAGGATGGCGACGTCTACCGACACCTCGCCGACCGCGTGCGGGAACTCGAGGCGATGCTCGAGCGCGATGGCGTCACGGACGTGCAGCTGTACGCGATCTACCAGGAGTCGACATTCTACGATCGGACGCTGTTGCCGCGGCTGTCCAGATCGCTGGGCGGCGACGGCGAGGCCGACCTCGAGCGGTCGGTCGCCGATCTCGATGATCGGATCGACGCGATCGAGCGCGAGTACATCGACGTCCGAGCCGATCACAACCACACCATTCCGCGGCACTTCCTCTCGCTGGCCGACGACCTCCGGGCGGAGGCTCAACGCGTCGACGGCGACAGCCCGATGCGTGCGGCCGGCCTCTGCTCGGCGGCCGACGAGGTGCTCGGCCACGTCGAAGCGCTCTACGAGCGAAACGAGTACAGCGTCATGCTCCGGCGGCTCCGCGGGTAGGACGCTCCCAACTCGGTTCGATATTCACACATCGGTCGCACGACAGCTGTGCGATCGGGTGTGCCTTGACTTTCAGTGGCTACTATATCTTCTGTTACTCTAGCGTCATCTAGCAGAGAATGACACGAGTTATATTCGGTTGCTTGAACGTAGATTCTATCGGATAACACTAACAGAAACACGCGATTGCAGGGCCATCAGTTTTAAGATACGTTGCTCGAGTGGTTTGATTGACAAGACATGTCCGATCCGATAACTACATTTGGAGTCGAACAGTACGATATTTTGATAATTGTATGACGTACCTGTTCGTTGGGGCTGGACAAGCAGGGGGAGCGATCGTCGATGCGATATTCGATTACACCGACGATTCACTGCTGGGGATGTTCGACTCGGCCGACATTTCGACGCTCGGCCGGCCGCTGGTGTTCAATTCGACGATGCGGGACCTCCAGAACCTCTCGAACGTTCCAGCCGAAGACCAGTACGGAATCGCGGAGCAACACGGCCTCGTCCAGGGGACCGAACCCGGGTTCGAGGAGATGGTAACTGGCGGGTTCGGCCGGAACCCGGTCGACGCCGACGAGGTGATGGCAGAGCACGCGCCACAGATTCAGACGATCCTCGGCGAGAAATTCGACCCGTCGTTCGCGAACGAGGCGGCGTTTGCAAACGAGACGGCGTTCGACGACGACTCGGTTGACGAGGACGCGCCGCTCGACGAGGACGGCGAGAACGATATGCCGGACGACGAGGATACGCCGCTCGACGAGGGCGATGAGGACGACGCGCCGGCCGAGACGCTCTCGGAACCGGCGGTCGAGCCGACGGGATCGGGCGTCCAGTTCGCGTTCCTGTTTCTCGGACTCGGCGGCGGAACCGGCTGCGGAATCGGCCCGCATCTCGCTCGCGAGATCAAAGCGTTCACCGACGGGCGGACAAAGGTGGTCGCGGTGGCGGTGTTGCCGAACACACAGAGCGCCGACGCGGTCGGTGGGGCCGACGACGGCGACGACGTTAGCGCCGGCCGACAGGCCTGGAACGCGCGCTATGGTCTCGATCGCCTCGAGGACGAGGTCGACGGGATCATCCTGATCGACAACCAGCGAATCTCCTATCTCGACTCGGCGGGCGGAGAGTTCGGGGAGTACAACGAGTACGTCGCCGCGTCGATCTACGATCTGGTCGCCGGACCGGTGTTGAGCGGGATCAATCCCAGTGCGGTCGAGGGTATCGATACGCCCGACATCGACGTTCGGGACATCGTCACATCGCTCTCCTTCGGCGTCGCCGGCGAGGAGACGGAACCGGGTTACGCCGCGATCGGCCGCTCGGTGACGATGACGCGATCGCTGCCGGGGTATCTGTTGCCGTTCGTCGGCAAGCGTGATATCGACAGCGCCGCGCTGTCGCGGCTGTCGGCTGCCAAGCAGTCGCTCGCGAAGGCCGACATCGGCGATTCTCAGAAGGCGATTTCACTGATCAGGGCGCCGAAATCGAACCTCGGTACCGGGAGCCACAGCATCGAGATCGGGACGGTCAAGGAGTACCTCGAGCGGAGCAGCAAGCTGAGCGAGGTGAATCTCGGAGTCGCGATGAGCGACCGGAACCTCGCGTCGGTGACGACGCTGCTGACCTACCGTCGCGACGACCTCGACCGGCTCGCGGACATCGAAGCGGCCGCCGAGGCTTACGAGGAGGAGACGGAGGAGTTGCTCGCATGAGACGGCGACAACGGAGCGCGGTGTGCCTCCTCGCAGTCGTCGCCGTACTCGTCGTGCTCACGGCGACGGTCGCGGCCGACGGGTCCGCAGTGAAAACGACCATCGACGAGACCGAGGCAGCGGCTAACGCGATGGCACTCGCGGATCAGACGATGCTGATCGCGGCCGGCGGAGCGCTGCTCGGAATCGGGTTCGGCGCCGCGGTCGCGAGCGGTATCACCTACTGGTACAAGAACCGGGAAATCGGAGGGCGGTTGCAATGAAGGCGGGACGGCAGCTCTTGTTTCTCACGGTGATTCTAAGCGTTACGCTCGCGGTCGGTGCCGGATCGGCCGCCGGCGCGCCCGACAAGAACTGTCCCGCCACCGGCCAAGTTGTCGTTGGTGTCGCAAACGGTGAGGAACTCGAGGACAGCGCCACGCTGACCGAGGGATCGACGTTCGAACTCGTCTACTGTGACGACGGGGCGGCACACACGAACGCGTGGTTGGATGGAACTGTCGACGAATTTGACATCCGGGAGTCCGCGGATGCGGGCGAAGAGGGTGTCTATACCGTCAGACTCACCGGTGATGGATCGGGAGCTGTCAACTTCGCTGACCATGTCACTCTCAACGAAGACGAAGCTACGGGGCTATCGATCACGGTAGCGACCACCGGCACTGATGGGAGCGCGCTCGAGCGGATCGACGACTCGCGAGTCGACGACTACCTCGCTGCACAGGAGGCGCTGGCGAACGCGACGGCGGAACTCGACGAGACGACGACGGCCCTCGAGAACGGCGAGGCGGATATCGCAGCAGCCGAGAACGATTTGAATGAACTCAACGACGCGTACGGGACCATGACCGAACGAGAGAAAGCACTCACTGACTCCCTCCTCAATCGAGCGGAAGCTGGGAACGCGAGCGGAGCGGTCGGCGCGCTCGCGGCGGTTCAAACGAACGCGAGCGAGCAACGCGACGCGACGGCATCGACCCTCGAGCGATACCGCGGGATCGTCGAGACGGAGCGAACCGAGGCACAGTCGACGGTTCGGCTGCTGACGCTGGGATCGCTCGCCGCCGGCCTGATGGTCGGCGGGGTCGCGGGCGTTGCAGTCCCGCTCGTCGCAGCACGGCGCGTCGAGGAGACGATGAAGCTGAGCCGGAACGTCTCCTACGACCGAAAGACGGCGCTCGTGCCGATACTCGTCGGGCTCGTTCTGGCGACCGCCGGCGCCGCCCTCCTCGCGGTCGTCGTCGAGCCGTCCCTCCTCGAGGTGGTCCGATGAACGCGAACGCGAAGAGCGCGCTGGGAATCGGTGCCGTCGTCGTCCTGGCGGCCGCGATCGGTGCCGGGGTGTTCGTTACGACCAGTTCCAATATCGCGGTCTGGTTCGTTATCGGCGGGATCCCGCTGCTTATCGTCAGTGGGATCGCGCTGTACGTCCGCGGCGTCGTGTCCCGCAGCGGGACGAGCGAACAACAGTACGTGAAGCAGCAGGCGCGGGCGGTCGCACAGGACTTTCAGGAGACGGTCCGGGAACGAAACGACCTCCGGGAGGCCTACCCGGACTGGGAGTTCACCGCGGACGCGCAACTCGAGTCGATCGCGGGCGATTTCCGGGCACAGGGCGTCGCGTTCGACCTTGAGACGGGCGCGTTCGACCTCACCAAAAAGGTCGGAAACGCCGAGGTACAGGCGTTCGAGTCGATTTCGGCCGAAGTTGAGCGCCTCAACGAGGATATCGGAACAGCGTTCCGGGAGTTCGCGACCACTGAACTGTCCCACATCGAGGACGCTCTCGACCGACTCGAGGATGTCGATCTGGTTACTCGAGATGCGGTGATCACCGGACCGGATGAAGACGCGGCCGTCCCGGCGTGTCGCGATACGGTCGACGCCGCGAGGGCGACCGCAACGGAGACGATCGAAACGGCGATCGAAACCGTCCGCGAGATGGGGCGTGGCGATCAGCGACCCGAAGACAGCGAGGCGATCGATCGAGACCTCGAGGCGGCCGCGGACGCCGTCGGCCGAAACGAGTTCGGAGCCGCCGTCGAGTCGGTACTCGAGGCGCGGGACCGCCTCCGCGATCAGTTCTCCGGCTCGTTCGACGCGGAGCGAGAATCGGTATTGTCGCTGGTCAACGCCGTCGAAGACGCCGGCGTGGCCGCACACGTTGACGCCGCGTACCTCGACGCGGTCGCAGACGTCGAGTCGGCCGTCACCGGCATGGACTCCGCGCTGGATCTCTCGGAGGTGAGCCACCGTCGTGCGGACCTTCGGCGGACCTGCGTCGACATGGTCGCCGGAATGGAGCGCGATCTCACGGACGAGGTCGAACCGCTTCGAACGGAGGAGCTTCCGCCCGGCTACTACACGGAGCCGGCGATCGCCGGCGAGACGTTCGTCGACGAACTCGAGAGGATCGACGACTTCGAGCGGTTCACCGAGCGGTGGCGTGAGGTCGCCGGCTCGCTGGCCGATGCCGTCGACACTGCGAGTACCAAAGCCGCCGTCGTGGAGGCCTACGACGACGTCGCCGAGATCATCGAGGCCGAACTCGAGACGTCGGGCGAGGTCACGAACGACGATCTGCCGGTACGTGACGCCGCGGAGTTCCTCGGGCTCTACTACCGGCGCAACGAGTCGGTCGAACTCGAGCCGGACGTGCCGGTGCTCCGACGCGGCGACGTCGAGAGCCACGACCTCACCGTCGATGTCACCTACGAGCGCGGCGGATCGAAGCGGACGGCGACGCTGTCGCTGTCGGGCTCGGGCGACGACGAGACGGCGACCGTGGAGACGCGAGTCGCCGGAACAGCGACGTTCGAGGACGTGTCGGCCGATAACCACACGCTCGAGGCCGATCCCGGCGACGACGCGTTCGCACCGATCGATCGGGAGGTCCGGATCGACGGGGAGACGAGCGTCGAAATCGAGTTCACCGAACAGAGCCTCCGCGAGCGGGTCTGTACCGTCACCGACGCGGACATGAGCGAGCACCTGTCGGAGCTCCGCCCGCGCCTCGAGGAGCTGTACGAGGACGAGGGCCACGTATCGACGGCGATGGAGCTGCCGGTGCGATCGGCACACGCGCCCTGTCTGCTCGCCGTCTGGGCCGAGACGGACGGCTACGATGCGACGGAGACCGCCGACGGCGATATCGTCGTCTTCGAGCACGACCAGCTCGAGCGGGAGTTGACCAACGTGGTCAGGTACAACCTCGAGCCGGGCGAGCGACTTCCCTTCGACGACCTCGAGCGGAACTTCCTGACGGCACCGGTCCCGCGGTCGGTCCTTCGGGACGCCGTCGCAGAGCTGAGCGAGGAGCACAACGTGACGACAACCGACGACGCGATCGAGATGAAGTAACACATGGCACAAACGGACACGTTTACGAGATGGAGCGTCATCGCCTCGGGAGAGGGTGGCGGGCGAATCGCATCGCAGTTCTTCGACCGCACCGAGAATCCGGGCATCGACGACCGGATTCTGGTGATGAACACGAACAGAGCGGACCTGCGGAACACGATCGACCGGCTCAAAGCGAAACTGGGAGCCACGGAAGACGAAGACGTGATCGAATCCCACGCCCTCGAGTTCGGCTCCCAGCAGGGGGCCGGGAACTTCTTCCCGAACGGCGAGACCTGCGCGCGCGAGGATCTCGATCGGATCGTCAACCGAATCACCGAGTTCGGAACGACTGACGCGTTCATGCACGTCGCGACGCTGGGCGGCGGCACCGGCAACGGGTCGATCCCCTACGTCGTCGATCAGTTCAAGGACGGACTCAGCGATTTGAACGACGACAACGCCGCCGAAGAGTGGATGGACAGCGTGATCCACGCCGCCTTCGGCGTCTGGCCCTACTACTACGAGCAGCCCCAGCGCCACTTCAACGCGGTCTGTGGTCTCTCACGACTGCTCCGGACGGACGACGACGAGCAGAACGCCGACATGGTGTTGCTCGCCTCGAACTCCCACCTCGACGACGACGAAACAGGGGCCGGCGATCAGTACGACTCGATCAACGACGCGATCATCACCGCGGTCGACCTGATGATCGGAGCCGGCCGGGAGACCCGCAGCGTCATCGATATCAAGGACTACGTGACGATTCCCTCCCAGATGGACGCCTACCACTTCACGCCCGCCGTCGCGACTGACCTCAACGGCTCCGTCTACGAACTCGAGTATATGCTCGATCAAGCGGCGGAGGGAACGTTCGTGCCGATGGACGTGGAGACGACGACGGCCGCCTACGCGATCGTTCGCGCGCCCGAACGCATGATCGACGACGGGGAGATCACCGAGCCGGAGGTTTACGAAGCGTTCCGCGAGTGGACCGGCAAGAACGGCATCAACGTCGCCGGACAGGCGAGTCTCACGCCGAAACGCGGGCGCGGCAGCGACGTTGACGTGCTCCTGTTGCTCGGCGGCTTCGATCTGAACCCGCTGCTCGACCACTCGTGGGACGACTTCGAAATGCTCGGCGACAGCCTCGCCGGGCAGTCCCGCGGCGGCGGTACCGACCTCACGACCGCCCAGCTCGACCGAATCGTCGATAACCTCGAGTCGTACGTCGAACGGAACGCGGAGTGACCATGACGGCACTGGCATCCATCCCCGACGATCGCTCGACCGCGAGCGGCGTACTCCTCCCACTCGTCCTCGCGGTCACAGTCGCCGGCGCACTGATCGCACCGGTGACGGCCGCATCGGCAGCGACGACGCAGGATAACAGCGGCGAAATCAGCATCGAGCGCACTAACGATTTCCTCGAGATCTCCCTCTCAGGGTTCGACGAACGACCGGACGAGGTAACGATCGAGGTCGCCGCAGCGAACGAGAGCGCGTCGACAATCGGGAACAGTAGCGACGGGCAGGCCGAGGTGGCGATCACCGAACTGGTTTCGGAGATCAATCACGTCTCGTTGAGCGATGCGAACGTGACGGTAACGGCCGGCGACGCGTCCGAATCGGAGACCCTCGATCTCCGCACGATCGCGTTCGCCGATGCGGATGACGTGCCGGTCTGGCTCAGCGGCGGCGACGGGTCGCAGGTCATACTCCCGCTCGATCAACGCGACACGGTCGGGCTCACGGAAAGCGATTCGATCACGATCTCCGCCAACGGCGATGATCTCTCTGCCGACGTGCGGGCGAACGGAACGCAGCTCGCGATCGACCAGTCCGCGCTCGTAGAGACGGTCGGTTCCACCGACGAAATCGCCCTCGAGGCGTCCATCGTCGACGATCGACCGACCGAACGAACCCTTCAGCCGCAACTGCGCGACGTGGCCGACCGGCCGGTGCTCTGGTACCCGCTGCTCGAGCCCGGGACCGCGTACGGAATATCCGCCGAAGACGATCGGGAGAGGCAGTACGTGAACAGCAGCGTCGATCCCGTTCGCGCCGGCGAGATCGACCTGTCGCCCCTTTCGGGGGCAGCCGCGGTGACGGCCTCCGTATCGATGGCCGATGAGGGTACCACGGTACTCGAGAACGAAGAACTCACGCTCGAGCGACCGGCCCCGCTCTCCGCGACGGTCATGGACGACGGTGCGGCGGTATCGTTCGACCAGAGTGTCGACGGCCTCGGTGTCTCCAGCGTTATCGTCAATTCGAGTGTAGGTGGGGTAACGCAGTACGCACTCGGAGACGGGACGATGATCGAGAACAGACGGCTCGCGCTCTCGAACGCAACAGTGACCGCGACAGATAAACTCGTGTTGGCGACCGACGCGGGGATTGCTCGAGTGACGCTCAATGCCGCCGAATCCGGATCGGACAGAGACAATCCTAAGGGAATGATTTCAACGCTACTCGACGTAGGTATAGTTGGCGCACCGCTTCTGATACCAGGTCTCCTAGGACTCGTCGTTGGATACGGTTCGTATTGGTCTCGTAATGAACGGACGAAGAAACGACTCGGCATCAGCGCGATCATTGCTACCGGACTCGCATCGGCGACCGCAATCGGACTTGTTTTCCTCCTCCCTGGAGAGCCGCCATCGATAGCACCGTCATTCTTTGGCGCGGGTATCGATATCTCGTTCCTCGAGGTGGCGTTGTGGCCCCATGGTTTCGCCGGATCCGGTGTCCTCCTCGGAGCGGTGCTGGCACCGGTACTCTACTACCGACTCAGCTACCCGATCGGCGTCGATCGGAGCGCCGGGTTCACAGTCGACGTGACCGTCACTGACGGGAATCAGCCACTGACCGGCCGAACGAAAATCGGATACAGACGAGTGGACAATCCCGATGCCGAGGCAAACGAGACGGCGATCTCGGGCGGCGTGGGGCGGCTCACCGTTCCGGAACGTGGAACGTGGAACCTCGCCGCTAAACATAAATCGCATGAATCAGACGTCGTCAAAGTTAGTCGGCGAAAGACGAGCGTCACACTCACCATAGTGTTCCCGACGACGGTGACGGTTACCGACGGCACTGACAGCGAGCCGATCCCTGGCGCAGCAATCACGCGCACGGACAGCGATACCACTGAAACGACGGGCGTGAACGGTACTGCGACGCTCGAGCCGGGGACTCCGGGCTCGAGCATCGAGATAGAGATCACACACGAGAAGTACGCAACTCGAACGGAAACGATTAATTTCTCCCAGAACGGGGACCGGACGATCGAACTCGCGCCCCGAACCGGACGCGCGCGGCTGGTCTCTCGCGTCGACGGCGTTCAGACACCGTCGATGCCGATTCGACTCAGTTCGCGAGAGAAGGCGTTACAGGATCGGTACGGAACCATTCACATGACGACCGACCGTGATGCAGTGGCCACTCGCGAGGGCCTCCTGATCGGCCAGTACCGCGCCGAGATCGATCCACCGGACGGTCGTGGCGAATTGTTCGACGGCGGGAAGCCAGTCCTGACTGTCCGCGAAGACCGGTCGACGAAGGTCGGCGTCGACGCCCACTTCACGTGGTCGCTGTCGTCGTCCCAACGGGATCGGATCGACCGCCTCCGGCGGAAGGTCCGAACGCTGTCCGACCATAGCGGACGGGACACGACCATCCCGCAGTACTACGGCTCGGTCGTCGTCGCAATACTCGAGACGGTCGAGTCCCTGCCGGAGGACGGCCACCACTTCGCGCACAGCGAGGCGACGCCCGACGCCGTCGCGGACGCGCTGCTTGCCGCCGCCGCGAAGGCGATCGACGCGATCAACGACGCGATGACGACCAAGCGAAACGTCGACCTCTTCGCCGCCTGTGCGGACATGCCCGATCCCGGCGTCGACTGGGACGGAGACTGCGACCTCGAGACGGTCCTCGAGTGGCTCGAGTCCGATGCGATAACGCAGCGAAACGAACTCAAGGACCGGTACGAGACCGTCACCGGGCAGGTCGAAACCGAGCGGAAGTCGGTCTCGGAGGCGGCTCCGGCAGAGGAGATGTTACGACACGCCTGGGACCTCGGCAGCGACGCCGGTCGCGGTCCGGAGGCGATCGTCACCATCTACGTCTCCCTGCTGTTGCTTGAGGCGGTCGCGGACGTGTTCGAGCACGACGCCCTGTGCGATAGACTCTCACGGACGGTGTTCTAACATGCGCACACACGCTACTCGACGAGCGGTACTACTGACGGCGATACTCGTCGTCGCGACGATCGGGACGGTACCGCTCTTCGGCGGGACCGTCGCCGCACAGGAGGAGACCGCAAACGACTACTTCGAAACGTTCCGCGCGATGGAGGGAGTCGAAGCCTACGAGGAGTACGACGAGCTGGAGACCGTCCGGACGTTCGCCGTGTCCCAGACGCAGGTAACGGGCGAGCTCTCCGCCGCCGAGCGCGCGGAGTTCGAGGCGGTCCTCGGGACCCTGCAGTCGTTCGATCACGCCTACGCTCGCGCCGACGCGGGCGAGTACGAAGCGAGTCTCTCGGCCGCCGAAAACGTGAGCGCCCACATCGACGAGCTCGAGGGGTACGACCAGACGCAGGCGACGCTCGCCACCCTCGCACTGACGCGGTTCTACGAGCGACTCGGCGACGGTCTCTACGAGGAGGTCGACGCGACGAATCGGACACCCGTTCGGATCGAGCGTCTCGAGATGACCGCAACGACCTACGAGCGGGCGGACATGCCGGAGGAGGCCACCCAGTTCAGGGTGCAGGCGGAACAGCTGAACGCCGAGTACGAACGCGATCGCGCGACCATCGATACCGCACGGAACGCCACTGCCACCTTCATCGAGGACTGTCCCGACTGCACGGACGTTCAGGCCGCCGTCAGCGCGAACGGCCTCGAGACGTTCGCAGCGTATCAAGACGCACAGACGACTCATAGCCGGGTTCGAGACGTGCAGGGCCACGCGGCCGATCACGGGCTCGCCGAGCGCGAGGAGGAACTGGCCGCGATGGGCGACGAGGTTGCCGAAACGCGGACGACGCTCGCGATCGCCTCGAGCGCGGTTCTGATCGGCTACGGCGTCGTCGTCGGGCTGGTCGGGACACTGCTCGTCGGGCGACTCTTCGCCTGGCGACGCACGTACGAGGCCGCTCGAGTCGGCTCGGTCGTGACGGTGGGTGAGAGCGATGTCTAAGCGAGCGCTGCTCCTCGCGGTCGTCCTCGCCGTCGGTCTAACGGTGGCTGTCGTGCCGGGGGCGGTCGCACAGAGTGGCGTCACGGTCGACGCCAGTGGCGGGACGGTCAATCTGGGTACCGAGACGGAGACGCGTTCGGTCGAGATCACTAACGACAGAAACGAGTCCGTCTCCGTCGACGTTTCGTCGCTGTCTGGAATCAGCGTCGATCCGGATCAACGGACCGTTCCCGCCGGAACGACGGAAACGATCACCCTCGAAATCGACGGAGACGACGACGCAGGCGGTGGGACAGTCACCGTGAGCGCCGGTGGGAGCGAGGACAGCTTCAGAGTCGAACGCCTCGCGATCGCCGGCTTCGAGGACGAACCGCTTGACGTCGGCGACGTGCTCGTCGGCGAGAGCGCATCCGGAGACGCGAGCATCGAGGAACTCACCGGCGAGGAAACCCTCAGTAGGGTCGATGCAACCGTCGTCAGTACCGATCCGGACGCGGATCTCGGAGTCAGCGCGAGCGGTACGGCGATGAACTGGAACGTCTACGTCGACAGCGGCGTCGAGCAGCATGAGACGCTCTCGTGGGAGGTCGAACTCGTCCCGAACGGGAACGACGAGGCGGCTCGAACCGTCGAGGTCGAGAGCCGTGTCATCCACCCCGCCGAGTTCGGTGCGGTCTCCCTCGAGGACGACCTGACGTTCGACGAGCCGCGGAGCTCGACGTCGACGATCACGAAGACGGTCGACCTCGAGGTCGAGAACGCCGGCGACCTCAAACTCGAAGTCGATCGAGTGACGGCGTCCGCCTCGACCCGTGGACTCGACGTGTCGGTCGCGGACCAACTCGATACGATTGACGGCCAGTCGACCGAGACGATCGAATTGGCGGTAACGGCGAACACCGGACTCAGCGAAGGGGAGTACGACGTCTCGGGGTCCATCAGCGCTGCGGACTACAGTATCAGTGACGCGAGCTACGACGGGACCGTCGAAATCGAACACGGCACGCGACTAGATATCTCCAGTCGGATCGACATCGGTGATGTGCCGATCGGCGAGCCCGAACGACGGTCGACGACCGTCGGCGAGGCGCTTGGCTACAACGACGTCAATTCCCTCGAGATAACGCGCGAAGAGGGACCGGAGAGCTGGCTGACGATCGAAGAGGCTCCGTCGGAACTCGCAGCTGGCAGCTCGCAGGCAGTCGTCTTCCAGACGGCCTTCGACACCGACGCGGAGCTGGGAACCAGCTACGAGTGGACGTACACCGTCACCGGTGACGGCGTCGAGGAACAGACCGTGACCGTCGTCGCGTCACCGGTGCCGCTCGATCTCGATCCGATTCGACGGGACGTCTCCGCGTACGACGGAACGGTCGCCGACCAAACCGTCGCGATGATCGACACGATGGACGAACGGATGCGAAGCAATGACGTTTCCAGCGAGGACGTCACGGTCATCCTGTCCTACGGCAGCGCCTCGTCGCTATATCTCGAGTCGATGACGGCCGCACGCGAGCACCAATCGGCCGGCGAGTACGAGGCGGCCCAGACGGAAATCGTTCAGGCCGCGGCCGCCTACAACACGATGACTCTCTACGGGGACGAACTCGAGGGCGAGGCCTTCCGGGACGACAGTTCGGAAGTAACGTCCGCTGCCGAGAGCGACCTGGCAGCCGTGATCAGCGACCAGCAAGCGCACTACGAGGAGCGCCTCGAGTCCGGTTCTATCTCGCTCGTGGCGGAAGCGACGGTTCAGCGACAGCTCGCTCGGATCGTCTCGCTTCAGGGCGACGACGAGCGGGCGGCAGCGCTCGAGTCGAACGCGAGCTCGGCGTTCGAGAACTACGCCGAGGCCGTCTCGGACGGGGAACGGGCCCGCCAGCGCGCTGAGGAGACGTGGACGGCGATGGAGTCCGAGCAGTTCGTCACGGTCGCCGGCCAGCCGCTACTCCTGAACCCGGCGGAGTACGACACGTACACCGAACGCGTCGATTTCATGAACGCCGCCTACGAGAACGCGACCGCGACGTTCGAGGAGGCCGGTGAAACGGGCCGCGCCGAAGCGGTCGCGACGAAGCACGAGGAACGGACGAGCGCGCTCCAGGTGACGCAGTGGTCGCTGTTCGGCGCGATCGCCGTGTACGCGATGCTCGTCATCGGTATCGTCCTCCGGACCGCACGCGGGATGTACTGGTATCTCCGGGACGCGCGTGAGTCGGTCAGCGGTGACTTCCTCGTGTGAGTCGGTTCCAAGGGCGGTTCTCTCCCCACGAGACGGAACAGGTAGATAGGGGTCAGAAAAAACTACTTTTCACTCGAGCCGGAACGGCGTCGACAGCGACGACAGCACGTTCGGATCAGTGGACGCGTCCTCGACTCGTTCGACCGACCAGCGCTCGCGGTGCTGCTCGGTCCAGGCGGTCTCGTCCTCGGCCGACGGTCCGGCCGTGCGGACCGTGTATTCGCGGGCGGCGTCCTCGAGTGTGTACGCCACCGTCGCGTCGAACGACGGGTCCGTCACGTCGGGTTCGATGTCGACGAAGTGCTCGATCCGGTCGCCGACCGCGAGGCGTTCGCGGCGCGCCTCGGAATAGAATAGCTCGTTGATCGGTTCACCGCTGGCTGACACCGCGACATCCGACACCGGCCGGTCGCCCCCGTTCTCGAAGACGAGTACGACGGTCCCGTACTCGCCGGCGACCTGTGTTTCCGGACCGATCGCGATCTCGAACGGGTCGTCGCCGTCGTTCGAGTCAGCCGCGACTGACGAGACGGTCGCGACGATATTGACCCGGCGTTCGCTCCCGTCCTCGTCCGCGACCACCAGTGATCCCTCGAGCGCGTCCGCATTCGGGTCGGTCCAGCGGTCGGGGCTGCCGGTCGCGGTCGCCGACTCGCCGGGGGCGAGCCGTGCATCGAGCGCCACCGTGTGTCCGGCGGCCTCGAGTCCGCGGATCCGATACGGCCGATCGTCGCAGTTCTCGAGTTCGGCGACGACGGACCCGTCATTCGGATCGACGGTCGCTCGAACGGCGACACCGTCGCCGCTGACAGCGATCGTGCGGCCGGAACAGTCCGCACGGACCGCTCCGTCGGCCGTGACCGCTACCGGTGACAGGGTCGTTTCGCCGCCCGAGAGGACCGCCACGGTGCGCTCGAGAGTCGTTCGCTCCCCGGCCTCGAGCCGGCCAACGTCGACGGTTGACTCGCCGACGTCGACGGAGACGGCCACCGCCGACTGTCCCTCGTTCTCGAGGTCGATCCGATCGCGAACCGCGTGACCGATCGGGGCCGTTTCGTCGGCGATTCGCCGCGTCGCGGCGATGCGTGGTTCGGCGGCGCTCCCGTCGCCGGCCGCGGGTTCGCGGGTACTCCTGTCGGAACTCGGGTGATCGTCAGCAATGTCGGTATCACCGACTGGCGGTTCGGTGGCAGTCTCAAATTCGCTGCCTGGCGGTTCGGTGGCGGATCCGAAATCGTCGACCGTGGACTCGGCAGTAGACCGGTCGTCGCTGACGGGAGTGCCAGTAGCCGACCGGTCGGCTGCGGCTATCGACTCGTCGGTCGACGGCCCGCTGTCATCGTCAGCGGCGCCCGAATCAGCCGCGGACGCGGGTGACTCGGCGTTCGTTTCGGATCGAACGGACCGGTCCGCGTTCGTCGGCTCGAGCGAGTCGGTCCCGATCGACTCGCTGTCGTCGTGGACTCGGTCCGGCTCAGTTCGGTCGGGATCCGTTCGGGCCGAGTCGTCACGACTGGCTCCGGACGACCGTGTGTCTCCGATTCCCGACGATCGAGAGTGCGTCCCCGGTCCCGAACCGGAAAGTCGGACTCGCTCGTCGACGTCGATCGATTCGAACCCGATCCGGGCTGTTCCGTCGTCGAACTGCGGGACGACGAGAAGGAACTCGTCGCGCTCGAGCGTCACGTCGGTCCGGACGCGACCCGCACCCGGGAGTTCGATCACGAGCCGATCGGCGACGGTCGCCGAGCCGTCGGTCTCGATGGTCGCTCGAACCGCGTCGCCGTCGGGTTCGACGTCGATCGTCGGCGCCGGCGGCAGCGTACACGTCGGCGCGTACTCCCGACGACGGGCGCCGCGGGCGACCTCGAGCCCGACTGAGACCCGGCGATCGGGTTCGTACGGCCGCGTGACCGTCTCCGTCCACTCTTCGCCGGGCTCGAGGGCGTCCGTCCCGGAATCCGTCTCGAGGAGCCGAACGTCCTCGAGCGCCACGCCGCCGACGTTCTCGACCGTAACCGCGAGGGTGGCAACGCCGTGATCGATCGTCGCCGCTTCCAGATCGGTCTCGACAGCGATTCCGCCACTCGCGGCGTCATCAAGGTCGATCATCGCCTCCTCGACGGTCGCCCCGTCAACGGAGAGTTCGACCGTCCGTTCCCCTTCGGATCGGACCGACTCGACCGGGAAATCGACGAGCACCGTCTCACTGGCCTTGACCGCCGTGGTTCGCTCGCTCGGTGAGAGCGTCGCCCCGTCGACGCTGGCGGCCAGCGAAACGCGGCGCTCTCGATCGGTCGCGTTTGTCACCTCGATGTCGATCGTCCCCCGACGCCGACGGAATCGGTCGCGACGGCAAGACGGAGTTGCTCACGGCTATGCGCGTAGATCGAGACGGTCCCGTCCCGGATCGCACAGACGAGCGAGCCGTCGGCCGTCGCGTAGCCGTCGCCGCTCGAGAGCCCCGTGACCGACGCTGTCGTCCCCTCGGGATCGACCGCGCGGATGCCGTCGGCCGTGGTCACCAGCACCGACGAGCCGCCGACCGGGGCGACGTGTTCCACCGCGAGTTCCGTTTGCCAGCGCGACCTTCCGGTCTCGAGGTCGGCGGCGACGAGCCGATCGTTCTGTAACGCGGCGACGATCGAGTCGTCACACCGTCCCAGGTTTCGCACGACGGCCTCGAGGTTCCTGTCGAAACCGACCTCGCCGTCGGGATCGATCCGGGTCAGGAACGACCACGTCGAGAGGACGAAGCCGGTCGGCGTCCCGAGCAGGCCGTCGTCGGCCGGTCCGCCCGGCCGTGTGCGCTCGACGTCGAACCGCTCGCGTCCGGTCGCGATATCGACGGCTCGGAGCCGGTCCGGGCCGAGCACGCCAACGAGCGCCGCCTCGGCGATGGTGGCGACCGCGTGGGCGTCCGCAGCGGGTTGCTGTCGGATCCGGTCGCCGCCCGGCGAGTAGACCGTCAGCGCATTCGCCGAGAGGACGATGACGTCATCGGCCAGTGCGATGTCGACGACCCGTTCGCCGTGATCGATTTCGACTCGGTCGCCACCCGCTACCACGATGATGCGGTCGTCGACCCCGACGGCGATCGCACCGTCGCCGACGCCGACGGCGTCGACGCGGTCGCTCTCGAAGGAGCCGACCTGCCGATAGCCGTCACTCATCGTCCGCACCTCCGCTCGAGTCGGCGTTCGGATCCGTTTCCGCCGAGTCCGTTTCCGTCTCATTCGTTTCCGCCGAATCCAAACCCGTTTCGTCACCGAGCAACCCCTCGAGCGACGGCGACTCCGTGCCGAGTCGCATCCCGAGCCGCTCGGTCTGCTCCTCGACGTAGCGCTTGAGTTCGGGATACCCCTCGAGGTCGTCGATCTGGGTCCGCACGCTCGCGACGTACTGCCGGATCGTCTTCGGTTCGGTCTCATCGAGTCGCTCGAGGAAGTAGTCGGTGTCCGGTTCGATCGGCTCCCGGTCGGGGAGGTGGACGCTCTCGACGAGTTCCCGCTGGAGTTCGCTGCCGAGGACGCGATCGGCAATTTCGGCCGGTGTGTACCCCCGCGATTCCGCGCCGATACGCTCGTACTCGATCGCCGCGGTTCCGGTCATCGCCGAGAGGTGTTTCTGCCAGACTTCGGCCATGACTTCCTCGTCGGGTTGGGGGATGAACTGCTGGATCGGGAACCGACGGGTCGCCGCCGGATCGATCGTAAACGGCATGTTCGTCGCCCCGATCACGAGCAGATTGTCCTCAATCTCGTTCATCTCCTGCAGGAAGGCGTTTGTCAGCGATCGCTCGTGGCGCTGCAGGGAGTCGTCGCCCCGATCCGGGATCAGGGTGTCAACCTCGTCGAAGAACAGCACGGCGAAGCCGTCCTGAGCGATCCCGTGGGCCTTCTCGAAGATCGCTTCGACGCGCTTCTCCGACTCGCCGGAGTACTTCGACAGCACGTCGCTCCCCTTGATCTCGAGGAACTTGACCTCGCCGTAGCTGTCCTCGATACTCGAGTTGAACTTCGCCTCGTAGGCGATCGCTTCCGAGATGAGGGTCTTCCCGCAGCCGGGCGGGCCGTACAGCAGCATGCTGTTGCCCCGGGAGGCGAACTCGTCGCCGTAGCGGTCGATAACTTCGTCGCGAACGTCGGGATCAAACAGCGCGAGCAGGTTCTCCGCGGTCCGCTTGACCTCCGGGAGTCCGGCGACGTCCTCCTCGAAACTCACCGTTGGCTGTTTGGGCTCGATCGACACCTCGATGGCTTCGTCGTCCGCGGGCTGCTGGTCGCCCCGCTCCGGCTCCACACCGATCGGTTCCCCGGGCCGAGCGTCCGCCGTCGCTTTTAACTCTCGGTACTCGCCGGTGTCGACGAACTCGATATCGGTATCGGCCGTCACCCGAACCGTACTGTATCCCGAGGGTTCCAGATCGACCGGTTCGAACAGTTCAGTGTCGTCACCTCGCATGACGACCTCTTCGATCGGATGCAGCAGATAGTTCGTCTCGCGCAGGAATGTGTCGAGACTTTCGTCGTCCATCGCGGTGTGGATCGAGACCGACTCGCAGTCGGGGATCGCGGCCGGATTGACGTCGGGATCGGCGAGACAGTCGCGACCGCGATCGAAGCCGCCGAACAGTTCCTCGACGTTCTCGTGCAACCGGATGTCGGTGCCGATATCGTCCACGAGTCGATCGTCGACCGGCTTGACGTAGAAGTAGGCGCGCCGATTCGCGTGTTTGACTTCGACGAGATCCGTCGATCCTCCGACCTTCGAGGCCCCGATCTTGACGTGGGATGTCGGCTGTCCCGACAGCGCGACCGGCTTGAGGTTAAGCATTTCTCCCCCTGCGACCGCAGTCGCGAGCCGTCCGGCTCCCTCGAGTAACTGGAACGAACCCTGGCGGACCGACCGACGAGTAAACTGGCCGATAACGAGCGCGTCGGCGATCGCGTCGGCGAGTGCCGCTAGCCGTTCCGCGACCGTCCAGAAGACCGTCTCGATCCGGTCTGGTGCGTCGATGGCCGCCCGCTCATGAACGCGACTAAACCCGTCGACGAGCGCCTCCAGACGATCGGTCAGGACGCCGGCGAGCACCCACCAGTTTCGCACGTCGGGCATCGACTCGCCGACCGGTACGAGCACATCGTCGGCGATCTCGTCGATCCGTCCCGCGTCGCGAGCGCGGTCGACCGTGTCCGTCGCGAGGTCCGCGTCGAACCCGCCGTCGAACCTGGCCCAGACGATCTCCGTGATCGCGTCGTCGCCGGGAGTCCGCTCGAGTCCCGAGAGGGTGACCTGTGACAGCGCGACCGACGCTAACTCGCCGACGTCCTCGATGGCGGCGATCGCGTCGTCGGCGATCCGGACCGCGCGCCCGATCCGGGCGAACGTCTCAAGGTCGAGCGCTCGATCGAGCGTCGCGTCGATCCGACCGAGCGTCAGGATGAACGACGAGGCGTACATATTAGATCTGAAGGTTCTCCTCGCCGGCCGCCTGCCCGGCGGTATCTGCGACGCTCGCGAGTTCGCTCGCCTCCTCCTGGACCGTCCCGCCGAGGTCCTCCTCGATCATCGACTCGAGATCGTCACTGTCGACGTCTTCTTCCTCGGGTTGGTCGACGCCAGCGAGATCGTTGATTAGAGTTCCAGCGTTGTCGACGAAATTGAGCGCCTTTTCAGGGAAGACAGTGTTCTTGGCCGCGGCGGTCCGGGTCTCGTTGCGGAACATTTCGTAGGCCTCTCGGGCGGCCTCGAGGCGCTCGATCGCCATCCCCATCTGGTCGAGTCCGAGACTGACGTTCTCGAAGAGATTCTCTTCCTTAGCCTTCTCGATGTTTCGCAGGTAGAGATAGTGACTCTTGAGCTGCTTGTACTGCGCTCGTTCCTCGTCGCTGAGCGTCTCGGGGTCCGGAATCCCCTGCCCGGGACCCAGGTTCTGGAGTCGCTGTGCCGTCTTCGAGAGTCGCTCGTTCGAGTCGGTGGTCTCGGTCTCTAAGTTGTCGACTGTCTCCTGAAAGCGCTCCTTCGCGTCTTCGACGCGCGCCAGGTGTTCGTCGATGCTCTCGATCACTGCGCCCATGAGCGCGGCCCAGTTCATCAGCGCCGGCCCACCGAGGGACTCCTCGTCGGGGTCGCGAAACAGGATCAGTTCGTCACCTTCGAGCCCCACGATGTCCTCTTCGGCGAGATACTCGACGAGGACGTCGGCCTGCTGTTCGCTCGAGACGAGCGTCTCCCCGTCGGCCGTCGCGCCGGCCAGTGCCTCGACGGCCTCGCGCCGGGAGATACCTCCGTGGCCGTCGGCGATATCGATCTCGTCGATCGTCTCGGGCTGGACCACCTGCTCGATCAGTTTCTCCCACTTTCCCTCGAAATCGTCGCTGTCGACCCAGTCGGCCCGAACGCGGATCGGTTCGGACTCCGGGCCCCGGGACTGCGCCACGACGAACTGTTGACCGTTAATAGATTTCGTTTCGAATGAATACTTGCGCGCCATGAACAATCGTTATCCAGATTTGATGTATCCGATCTATTTCAGTCCATCGGCTCCCTACTACGGCATCAGGATAGCGGTCGTCGTCAGCGATCACCGATCGGCTCTCGGCGATACAGTATTCCGCCAATCGTGTCAGAATTCTTTCTCATTGACGATCGCCTCGTATCGTTCCTCGACCGCGTTCCGGACGTACTCGTTGACCCGTTCGTCGCTCGCGACGTGGACCGCGTCGAAATCGTCTTCAGCCCGGTCGAGGAACTCCGACGGGGAGGCGAAGACGTCGTACTCAGCGCGGACGTTCTCGAGGATGCGCCGGGCCTGATTGTCAACGACGGCGTCGAACGGCTCGGCCGCGACGACCATCTCCGGCCCCTGCTCGAGACCGAGCCGATCGAGGAGCGCAGTCTCGACTGACTCGAGGATCTCTGTTCGGACGCTTCTGGCCGACGAGAGCACGTCAAACCGGTTATCGATCGCGTTTTCGACGACCTGATCGAACTCCTCGCTCCGCAGGACGTGACTCGAGTCTGCGAACTCCTCCTCGACGGTATCCGCGACTCGGTCGGCCAGATAGCGCCCGTACTCGTCGATCGACTCCTCGACCAGATACTCCCCGTCGAGGTCGACGATGTATCCCTCGCGGTCCAGATACCGGATCACGTCCGACGTCGCTGCGACGTCGATTACGCTCTCGAGGTCGCTGTGGGCGATCTTTCCGTTCGACGCCTCGGCCTCCAGCCGAGCGTCCAGCCCCACGTCGTCGGCATGCTCTTTGAGCGCTGGTCCGATCGTGTAGTAGTCGCGCTTCCCTGCCGTGATCCGCCGGACGTAGTTCCGGTCGGCGAGTTCGTCGACGAAGAAGTCGATGTCGTCGATCGCCAGCGAGAATCGCGAGCGCAGCGTCTCGCCCGTCACGACCAGTCGCTGACCAAATAGGTTCGTCAGTTCGCGGGTGATGTTCATGTTGCCTTTCACCCCGAAGGGGTCGACGTAGAAGACGCCATCTCGTAGTTTTCGAGGTCGAGAAACTCGTCTACTGCCATCTCGGCGAGGGCCTTTCGCATGTCGCTCGCGGACAGCGATCGTGCGTTGAGCGTCCCGGTATCAGCGCCTTGATAGCCGGTTCGAATGTCGTTTTTGTGCTCGGAGACGTAGAGAAAGCCGTAGTTATCGTGAGCGATGTCTCGGCAGACGTCCTCAAGAACGTCTGTGTCAACCGGCAGGAGTGTCATACTGGACAACGTCCCGTGTGCATACTAAGCTTTGCGCCCGCGAGATGTATACACTGTCTGGGAAACCCTCCTTTCAGACACACCCCTGATTAACGTTAGAACTAACAATCAAACTAACGTTGGTATGAGCGATGCCGAAGCGAACGACAACACGGGTCTCTCAGAACAGTAACGGCCAGTACCAAGTGACGATCCCGAAGGCGATGGGCGACGCCCTCGACCTTGCTGGCGAGGACGTCGAGTGGGATATCGTCTCGTCAACGAAACTCGCTCTCGAGAAAGCTGATGAGTAGAGCCGCCGCGTTCCTCCGCAAGTCGCAAGGGAGCGACGACGATGTCTCCCTTGAGTTGCAGCGCGACCGTGTCCCGGCGCTCGCAGAGCAGCTGGCCGACGAGGTCGACGTGATCGACCTCGGCGTCCACACCGGGTTCAGCGTCCATATGAAGACCGCCAACGAGAAACGGATCGACGCGAACCCGGAGGTCAAGGCGTTACTCGAGGCACTCCGCGACGGCGAATATGACTACCTCGTTGCGTGGGATGACACACGGCTGGCTCGTGACCAATTCTACTGGGAACTGAAACGGGCAGCTGTCCTCGGCGACTGTCTGTTCGAGTTTGTCGAGGACCCACCGCAGGACGAACTTACGTTCCGAGTCCAGAGAGCTGTCGAGAGCGACGTCAAACGCCGGGAGATAGAGAAATCCCAGGCCGCGATGGATGCCCGCGAACAGCGCGGGGACGACCACGGACGGCCGCCCTTCGGCCTCTGCTACGATGAGAACGGCAGACAGTGGGTCCCCGATCGCGAGAGCGGGGAGTTCGCGATTGCCCTCGAAGTGATCCGACTCCGAGAAGCTGGCCGTTCATGGAGGGACATTGCCGACGAAACGGGTGTGAACCGATCAACCGCCCGCGGAATCTACGATCGGCGAGACCGCTATCTCGAGGAAGCCGAATCCGGAGTAGTAGCATAACCGGAGTTTCCAGACGATACCCATAGGTACAAAGATACACTCGAGATAAATTCCGGATTATAGGGGGTCGAATCTGTTAATAGTAGATATCGAACCTAACGTAGCACTTTATCATCTTCACCGGGAAGTTTATAGAGGCTCTCTCTTTCCAGTCGGGTGGTAGAATGACAAATAGAAGCCTACCGCCAATGGTCAAAACAAGTGATTTTATCTATAATACTAACGGTCTCATCGTCCGAGGTGAGCGCAATGAGTGACAGTACGTTACTGTGCGACCGCTGTAGTGGTCCCGCCCCGGTCGGCGAATCCGTTGAGTTCGATCAGCAAGATGAGCCAGCTTGGCTCTGTCAGGACTGTCTTGATGAGACGGGTGTTCCACTTAGCCACTACTGATCTGTAGTGATTATAGGCGTTGGTTCTACCAACGTACAAGATTTACGCGAAATCATCTCCAAACTCTTTTCTAATTAGGATACTCACCGCATCGTTCTGCCTCCTTCAATTCGTCTCGAATAACAGATATCGGAGTAATTCGGTTCGAGATGCTTGTGGCACTTATGGAGTTGCCGTTCGAGTTTTTCGTCAGCAGTCAAGACACGGCTGGGGATGGCAACTCTCACGACTGCCTACCTGTTACTCTGCATTATACCTAAATATCCATGATTATTTAACAGAATATCCAGAATTCATACCTTTTTGTCGGGCCATTCATCGAATATTATAACGATGCATGATACGCGTCTCCAACGTTCGGAATACAGGTTCAAGTAAAGTTACTTAGTAGTGTCTGAGATAGAGGGTTTCCCAGACAGTCCCGTAGAAGACAACAGATCTCATAAATTCCGCGTGCCGTTGAGGTAAATAGGCCAGTAGGTACACATGCGAACTGAACAGTTTGAAACAATTGCATAGCTACGAACTGTCGTTAATTGATGGATAGGAATAGAACTGGTATTCGTACGTCGTGTCGTTATGTGGAAACGACGATCCGTGCTGGCGACTGGGGCAGCGCTGTCGATGGGGGCCGGACTCGCTTCGGTGGGGGCCGGAGCCGCCGAGGCTGACGTCGACGAGCTTCCGGATCCGAATCGCGATCCGGGACCGAACGAGGACTGGCCGTCGCACCGAGGCGACCCCGGTCACGCCAGATACATCGCGGACGGTCACGAGTTCGACGGGGGAGCACTCGAGGCCGCGTGGTCCGTCGAGGGTGCGGGTACAGGTGCCGTCGCCGTCGCCGATGAGACGGTCTACACGCCGACCGACAACGGCGTCGTTGCCCTCGATGCGACGGACGGCACCGTCCGCTGGGAGAATACGGATATCGACGCGGGAACGCCGTCGGTCGCCGGCGAGACCGTCTATCTCAGTGGAAGCGAGGTCGTCGCGCTCGACCGGGCCAACGGGAGCGTTCGCTGGGAGAGCGAGTTCGATCCCGAGGAGGAGATTGTCTGGCAGACGGTCGCCTACGGCGGCGTGTACGCCGTCGCCGACGGGACGCTATACGCACTCGAGGCCGACGACGGATCGGTTCGGTGGAAGAAAGAATCGGTCGGCAGCGACAACGATGACGAGTACGAGTTCTTTACGGCGCCCGCCGCGGCAAACGGCGTGATCTACAGCGTCACGGGCGCCGGTCTGATCGCTCTCGATCCCGAGACCGGTGCCGAAGTCTGGCAAAAGGGAACTATCGACTCCCAACCCGATACCGTCTACGCGACGTCGGAAGCGGTCGCTTACGCCGCCGATGGCTCCGCGGAGTGGCCGTTGCGTGATGCCCAGACAGGCGAATTTGTAGCCGTAGGTTACGGGTTCCGCGAAATAGCGTTCGGCGAGGAAATCTACGTCGGCGGCGGCAGCGACCACGGGTACGGCGGCAGTTCGATCCACGGTGATGAATACAGTTGGAGCCTCGACGTTCTGTACACCTACGGGCAAGCCGTCATCAGCGGAGAAACCGTGTTCGCGTATCTCACTCGGAACGGGGGCCCCCCAAATCCCGAGTGGCGGGACTACGATGAGCACCTCGTCGCCCTGAACAAGTACGACGGGTCCGTGAAGTGGGCGCTCTCGAAGGACAATGCGCCGGTCGGATCGGTCCGTGCGATCAGCGGCGAGACGATCTACGTCGATCACGACGGCGATCTCGTGGCGCTTCGCGAAGAAACCGACACGGACGACCAGCCCGACGAGAGCGACGAGAACGCCGATACGGACGGAGAAAGCGACGAGGGAGACGGATCCGACGAGGGAGACGGATCCGACGAGGGAGACGACCAGCGGGACGGCGAGGACGACAGTGACACGGGGGAAGACGACAGCGACAACGATCCGACTGACAACGACGGCGGATCCGATAGCGACGACGGCGGATCCGGTAGCGACGACGGTGGATCCGATAGCGACGACGGCGGATCCGGTAGCGACGACGGCGGATCCGGTAGCGACGACGGCGGATCCGGTAGCGACGACGGCGGATCCGGTAGCGACAACGGAGAGTCTGTCGATGACGATGACGGCGATGTCGTGAACGGAACCGCCGGAAATGGGGACGCTGGAAACGAGACGGACGCCGAGAACGACACTGACGCCGACAATGTGCCCGGCTTCACGACCGGTACCGGACTTCTCGGCGGGGCGCTCGGCCTCGAGTGGCTGCGCCGGAAGGCCGGCGTCGACGAATCGACCAGCGCGGACGAACCGTCCGAGTAAGGGGACCCCGGGTCGGATAAAGTAGGACGATATTACTGAACACCGCATCGGGATCCTCGCCTTGCCGATTACGTTTTCCCCGTGTCTGACGCACCCAGATAGTCTGTATTCTGTCGTTGGAAAATCCTTAGTAGATCACAATCTATTGCGTTACATCGGTTCCCTGTACTTACCGTTTCCTACACTACCAACTCGGCACTCAACGTGTGACTTAGATAACCAGGATTGTTCGGCAGGCTGTTCAGAAGATATACCTTCTCGACGGGCAGTTTGGGCCGAATAGGTAATCTCAAATCGTTCCAAAGGATGCCAGAGAATACTACTGTATGAAGGAATAATCTTATCTTCGAAACTAGGTTTTCAGTCTAATTGCTAGTCGGTTGATAGTAGCTGATCGAACCTATAGAGATCGCAACCGATATATTCATTTCCAATTATGTCAGGATAAAACCTGTGCGGTTAGGTCCGACGTCTCTCACTTATAAACCGATTTCCTCCCACGGCTCAAACCCGGCGTTTATCGTGAATAAAGCCGAATCTAGCGCAGGCCAGTGGTATAAAGAGTATCCACCGCTTCCGCGTCTGGGCGAGCCAGGATATCGAGACGGTCACACTCCGTGGCTATCTCCAAACATTCCGCGTCTTCCTCGAGTTTTGCGCGGCGATCGACGCCGTCGAACCGGGGATGCGCGAGCGCGTCCAGATCCCGGAGGTCGAACCGGAAGACGAAGCGCGGAACGAACATCTCGAAGACGGTCGAGCAGAGCCAATCCTCGAACACCTCCAGCGGTTCGCGTACGCCAGCCGAGAGCACGTCGTTACTGCTCTCCTTTGGCATACTGGGATCCGCCTCGGTACACTACGGTCGTTCGATGTTGGCGACTTCGACCAGGACGCCCAATGCCTCGATGTTCGTCATCGTCCGGAAACGGAAACGCCGCTCAAGAACAAGAAAGCGGCCGAGCGGTCGATCGCTGTCGGCTCCCATTACTGCGACGTGATCGAGGACTACATCGAGCACAACCGGGAGGATGTTACTGACGACCACGGCCGCCATCCGTTGATCACCAGCTCACGAGGTCGGCTTAGCGAAGGTTCGATCCGCGAGACGATCTATCGAGTGACGCAGCCGTGCGAGATCGGTGACTGTCCGCACGATAAGGATCCAAAGACATGCGAGTACCGCCAACACAGCCAACGGGCTGGCTGTCCATCGTCGCGGTCCCCGCATGGGATTCGACGCGGAGCGATCACCCACCATTTGCGGACCGGGTCTCCACAAGAGGTCGTCTCCGATCGAGCAAACGTCTCCGGCGACATCCTCGACCAGCACTACGACGAACGGACCGAACGCGAGAAGATGGAAATTCGTCGCGAGTTCCTCGAGGGGGTGTAACCAATGATGGACTCCACTCCACGACAATACGGTACGCGTTTTACCCGAGCCTCGGCAGGCATCCGTATCGATCAAGCCCCGGCGAGTCCACTACCATTTCTCTTCCATTTCCCGTGTTCTATACCGCAAGGTACGGAATTATCTCCTAGGATAGTATTTGGCTGCCCCCTCTGAGGTTGTGGCTGCGCGCGCAGCGACGTTCTCGTGAGCGGAGCGAACGAGAGCGGGGAAGACGAACGCAGTGAGTCTACCAAAGCGAGCACGGAGCGGAGGGTGGGGAGGAGGCGGTCTGGGTTGGACTGGCAGGAAGCAAAAAGAAGACCGCAGTACCCAACTACGCTTCCCACCAGCGATCGCGATTGGGGAAATGAATCGTGCTCCAGCCGGTTACGGCCAGTGAGACACGTCCCTCGTACCAGTTCCGGGCCGCCTTGTGAATGCGCACTTGCTCACCTTCTTTGATCCATAGTGCCTCCGACTTCTCCCAGATCGTTACACGCGTCTGGCCACTCTCGTCCGCGATGAGACCGACCTGAGCGATGCTCGGATGCGAGGGATCCCACAGCGTTTCGACATGCCCGTCGATGCTCACTTCGTTCCGATCGACCTCCTCGAGTTTCCCGATGGGAATTACCTGCCCAGGTGCGGTCTGCAACTCCTCGAACACGTTGACGACCGCACTCGGCAGGTCTTTCCCACCGACGACAGCTTCACCCAGCCGCTGGCCGATCACCGCTCGAGACCAGCCATCCAACTGGTCAGCCAGCCGCATTGATTGTTTGTTCACTGCCGCCAACTGCTCTCGAGTGAGTTCTGCACGGGGATCCACCCGATCTGGGTCCGCCATTGGATCCACACTCGCAGCCCGCTTCTGGAACGTCATACGCCGCTCTACGCTCCGTCTCGCGGTAATCTCTCGCGTCCGCTTCTCACGACCCTCCTGCGTTCCCAGCTCGGCCTGGGAACTGATCCGCTCGAGTTCTGCTTCTCGTGCCCTGATGCGCTCTTCCTGCTCGAGGGTGACACCGTGAATCCGCTCGGTGCTCGTATTTGCGATCCCGTCTGGGTGGTTCGCATCCACCTTCGCCTGTATCTCCTGTTTGACCGTCGCCTCGAATACCGGCGTCTCGTCGACGACTGGGACGCTATCTTCATCGACCGTCTGCTCGCCTGCCTGTTCGAATGCCTGCTCATCCACCGTAACGACCTTGCTACTCGAGTTGTTACTTGACATTGGTCTCACAAAGACCGAAGGCGCTCAGCGCCCGACACCGCGATGCTGGTACATCGCGGTTTTCTGACGACTACGACCGACAGACCCATCTACGCGCTCTCGCTCGCGCCTTCGCGAGCGCCCTTCTGGGCGCGAGCGAGAGCGCGCCTAAGTGGGGTGACCCAACCAGCACCGCGCGCCGTCCGCCCGGAGCGAGCGGCCAGCACACAAGCCGGTTTCGTGTCCATCGAGCGAGCGACGTCTGGAGCGAGGGAGACGCAACCGAAAGCGCGCTTGGTGCTGGCGTCGAGGGCACATCCATTTTAGCCCGGTAGCCCGCCCGCTACTGCAGGCAGGCAGCCCGGAATGGTCGGTCGCGAGCGAAGCGAGGCGTGACCGAAGGGAACGCCTCGAAGCGAACGGCGAAGCCGTGAGCGACGTGGAGGGCGGAATGCGGCGAGCGGGGCGGGCCGTAACGAACCACCCATCCAACCGAACCCGACGCTCGGGGAACTAGCCGATGTCCTGGTGGACTCAGAAAGGGCGAGGCCGTCTCGGTCACCGGGAGAGCAAAGCTCTCCCGAGCACACGGCGCTTCGAGCCGTGAACGTCTTCCGACCCCGTAGCACCGCAAGGACGAGGAGCGCAGCGGGGCTCTCGTGAGCGTAGTGAACGAGAGCAAGCGAGACGTAGTCTCGCGTGATCACGGGATGCCGAGCAGCCAAGGGCTCACAGGAGGTGATTCCTAAGTGACCTGGTCTAGTAACTCGCAATGGGATTCCTATCAGTAGATGATAGTACGGTTCCTTTATTCAGAACTTTCCGTGAAAATCGAGGTAAGTATAAATGCATATCTAGCACGAGACTCTTTTTTCCTGTATCTCTGACATGACTTGCAGTTTCTATTTATATCTGGGATTCAAAGATGAGAGTATGCCGCATGATCAAGACGTGGAAGACGATACCACAGAAATGACATCAGAATACGAGTGCCTTCAATGTGGGAAGATAGTTACGGCCGAGACGAACCCCGGTGAGTGTGAAGAGTGTGGCGGCGACTTCCAGAACCGAGCGAAATCGGTTGAATAGCATTCTACCAGCGGCCCATGAGTTATCGAACAGTTGACTCAGGAGAATTGTCCTCCAGAACTCTCCACCTATAGATCGTTCCACCGATACATACAATACCTGTAGTTGCTGAACTGGGTGTTTCAGTTCCTCACCTGGTTCTGAATAAAGAAACCGTACTACCAATTACTACTATTATATCGGCTCTACAATAGCTCCATTGAAATGTGTGTCTTGGTGGGGAACAGGGATTCCCTAACTCGAGACCGCAGGAGATCACAACAGCACCAGTCACTAGCCGAGGTACTGTGACTCCCACTCCTGTCGTTCTTTGAGCGTTTGCTCGCCATCCTCCGTAATCGCGTAATAGTTGGTTCTTCTGTCGAGTTGTCCCTTTTCCACGAGGTCCTTGTCGACAACAGTATCGAGATTTGGGTACAGCCGTCCATGATTAATCTCGTTACTGTAGTACTGCTCGATTTCTTCTTTAACATCTTGACCAGATGGGTGATCGGCACCAGCGATTACGTACAAGAGGTCTCGTTGAAACCCTGTGAGGTCGTCCATATTACAGGCATTCAATTGATATGATGTTTGTTATCCACCGTGAACAGCTCCGTACGCTGATGCAACTGGAAGTCTCTTTGTGATGCTATGTGACTTAACCAACAGAGCAATGGATATGTGGTGAACGTTGGGTAAAACACTCTACTCATAGATCTCACTCTCGAAGTCAAAGTTCAAAACGATCAAGCAAATCCGAGTGACTGCTCTGGTGACTTGGAGAGTATGATCCTCTCTATAGACTAGACGTGAGTATCACTGAGAGCGACGTACTGATATCTCGTCGATCCGAGCATCGGATCGGCTTCACGACTGGCACATATGACACTGAGTATCGATCAACCTGCTACCAGTCCCGTTACTTCGAGTCCGAAAGCAACTCGCCAACGTACTGCTCCTTCCACTCACGACGAGCTTCAAGTTCGCGGCGGCCACGAGCGGTGATCGTGTAGTAATTCGTTCGGCGGTCGAGTTCGCCTTTCTCCACGAGGCCCTTGTCGACGATTTCATCCAGGTTCGGGTAGAGCCGCCCGTGATGGATCTCTTTCTCGTAATAGTCCTCGAGTTCCTCTTTGATTGCGAGTCCGTGTGGCTCGTCCTGTCCGGCGATCGTATACAGCAGGTCACGCTGGAAGCCAGTCAGATCGTACATATCGGAATGTTTGCGTATTGACGGATAAGCATTCCGAGAAGAGATGGAAGAAATGATATAGCGCATGGAAGACACGTTTGGTCATGCATACCCCCTGTCAGGATTCTCAAGAGAAGGAACAGTACATACTGACATAGTCGTCAGAAAGGACATCACTAACGTTCTCAACGAGAACATAGTAACTACGCTCGATAATCTGCGTTGTGAGCCACATACTGCCGTTTCAACTGTGTAATTCTCGTGAACCACGCCACGAACGAGCAACCCAACTGAACTGGTAAGCTCATACGCAGAAGTGAGTTGTCGAACTGTACCATCATCAGTTACAGCGTCTCTCCAGTTATATGGGCAGTCACGAATACTTCTGCTTCACCTAGGTTGAGTCAGTCACGTATCTTAGATACACTTGCGCAGTCACGGTCTTGTCGATCATGATCTGACTAGCCTTGATGGCTTTGAGCGCATTCGTGAGGTACTCGTAGCCCTGTTGGAGGTCCGTTTTAGCGGCAGGAACGGTCGACAGACCATCAAGTATCGACGTAAGCCACGTCAACAGAGTCAGTGCTTGCGAAGGTACTCAACGCTGTTGAGTTGAGAAAGACCGGCCGCGAAAACGACTCGCTCATTCGATGCCGAGTGCTGTATCGACTTCGTCTTCGAGATTCTCTATATTCCCTGGACCGAGGCAAACCTCGTCACCTGCCTCGGTGGAGGACTTCTTCCCTCTCTCAGCGAGTGACACCGGTTCGCTCTGTAGCCTTTCCAAGCGAGATTTTACTGAGAACGTAGGGTCCGATAGTGGTAGCGAGTGCTTCAGTTTCACTGCCCGAATCCTGTAGTCAGGTCACGAGTTACTTGACCTCCTCCACGCCCTTCAGGGCGTGGAATCCGACCATCTGATTTCCGCCAGGTGTGGCGTTCGAGGTTCCAGCCCGCACTCAAGGGGAACCGGCAGCATACCGGGGGAACTCTCGTTTCCTCCCCTGTATAGGGCTGTGGCCCGGTCAAACAGGCCCCGTCGAATACCATGTCATCGCCGTGCGAACCACCGCTGGTTCGCCATCCTTTGTGGTTCAGGAACGGCATCTCACGGTATTCGTCGCACTCTATGCTACGACACACCACACTAAACCAGTTTTGATGGAAATCCGTTCCGGCCATCTACGACAGTTGGTCGGATAGGCCTACCGCTCGACCCGCGCCTGAAGACGCGGGTATGCGCTATCGTTCTGTATCAATTCCGTGCGCACATCCTGCCGAGATATCGCCTGCTCATGCCAGCCGAGCCGTTCGTCGTAATGGTACTTCGTGAATGTCTGACCGGTCGTATCGGCTGCAATGTACTGCGTTTGTTTGATACCCCAGACGTTCGAAGAGTGATACTCGGCGCCGACGTCTGCATGTGTGAGCTCAACAAGGACACACTCAACGAATGGGACAAGTGACTCCCGACTCCGATCGTTCGGGACTCGCAACTGGAGGTCAGACCAAGGTGGGAAAGAGGTCTGTCAATGAGTTGGTGTTCGATCAATACCACGGTCTCGTGGGTGCTGTCGCTCAGAATTCAGACGCTCTATCAGGACAGTTCGACTGCCCGCACCTTTGTAAGGGGTGATAAATATGACATCACGGTTGCGACGTTATTAGGAGATGTAGCACGATTTCTTCCTTCCAAGATACTCGCGGTAAGCATAGGTGAAGAAGTTACTAAAGAACCCGTATCCGTTAGTCCTCTCGCATAACTGCTAACCGGAACTTCCCAAACGATCGAATTACCTCAACAAATTCACCGGGGTCAACCGGTTTTTCGAGAACTGCATCTTCGTCTGCATCATGATCGAGGTCGCGGGATTTAGTCAGATCTTCATCCATCCCAGTCAGGATGATCACTGGGACGTGATCCAATTCAGGGTGGTGTTTGATTTCGTGTAGAACGTCTTCACCGTCCACTTTCGGCAGTTTCAGGTCGAGCAGTATGATGTCTGGTCGGGAAGCGTCCTCGTACTCTCCGCGTCGGTTGATGAAATCGAGGGCGGCTTGACCATCAGTAACGGTGTTGAGTGTGTTCGCAATATTGCCGTCTGAGAAGGCTTCTTCGATGAGACGAATATCGCCCGGGTTATCTTCTACCAGCAATATTACTGCCTCTGATGATCCACTTTCCATTATCTAATGTTGTAGGTTAACAAGTATAAGGAGTTCGGAGAGGTGCTTTGGAGGTGGAATTTCAGAATTGACTGTTGCTGCAACCTTCGTTCAGTACGCTCACGTACTTACCGAACCGAAAACTTCAGCTTTATTACTTAGTCTGAATGAAGAAAATATTCTTACTAGCTACTGTTACTCGGAGCTATCTCCAAATAACCGCCCCCACAAAGAGGTTGTCCCTGAGCCGGTATCTGACTCAGACGTCATCCTAGCTTGCTCTTCTCGAGTTTCCCAATGGGAATCACCTGCCCGGGCGCTGTCTGCAACTCCTCGAACACGTTGACGACCGCACTCGGCAGGTCTTTCCCACCGACGACAGCTTCACCCAGCCGCTGGCCGATCACCGCTCGAGACCAGCCATCCAACTGGTCAGCCAGCCGCATTGATTGTTTGTTCACTGCCGCCAACTGCTCTCGAGTGAGTTCTGCACGGGGATCCACCCGATCTGGGTCCGCCATTGGATCCACACTCGCAGCCCGCTTCTGGAACGTCACACACCGCTCTACGCTCAGTCTCGCGGCAATCTCTCGCGTCCGCTTTTCACGTCCCTCTTGTGTTCCCAGCTCGGCCTGGGAACTAATCCGCTCGAGTTCTTCCTCGCGTGCCTTGATACGCTCTTCCTGCTCGAGGGTGACACCGTGAATTCGCTCAGTGTTCGTCTCTGCAATTCCGTCTGGATGGTTCGCATCCACCTTCGCCTGTATCTCCTGTTTGACTGTCGCCTCGAATACCGGCGTCTCGTCGACGACTGGGGCGCTATCTTCATCGACCATCTGCTTGCCTGCCTGTTCGAACGCCTGTTCATCCACCGTAACGACCTTGCTACTCGAGTTGTTACTTGACATTGGATCTCACTGATCCGAAGGCGCTCACGCGCCTGCCACCGCGATGCTGGTACATCGCGGTTTTCCGATCACAACGACCGACAGAACCATCTGCGCGCTCTCGCTCGCGCCTTCGCGAGCGCCCTACCGGGCGCGAGCGAGAGCGCGCCTAAGTGGGGTGACCCAACCAGCACCGCGCGCCGTCCGCCCGGAGCGAGCGGCCAGCACACAAGCCGGTTTCGTGTCCATCGAGCGAGCGACGTCTGGAGCGAGGGAGACGCAACCGAAAGCGCGCTTGGTGCTGGCGTCGAGGGCACATCCATTTTAGCCCGGAACGGCGCTCGCGGTGCGGAGAGCGCCCGCATGCCCGGAATGGTCTGTCGCGAAACGGCGAACGGAGTGAGCCGTATGCGACGCGGAGGGCGGCATGCGGCGAGCGGGGCAGGCCGATACCCAAGAACGAGCAACCAATGTTACAGCATCCCGATCAATCCACGTGGGTGATCCGTTCGCGAGTCAGCAGTTCGTTCGAGAATACGCTTACAGACCACGTCGACGGGCGCGTGCTCGGGATTGCCAGTTCCGCTCCTGCACGTTGGCGCGTAGATGATCATCATCGCTTCGGTCTCGCGAACATCAATCTCGGTCGCGGCCATCCGCTGGGTTGTCTTCCCCGCGAAATGGAGCCCCGAACTCCGTAACACAGCAATGAGTTTTCCAGCTCCGTATCAGTCCAAGAAGTAGTTGACGTCGTCATCAACCCCATAGAGTGCAAGCGCATGCAGGTCTGTTGGTGTGATCACGATCATCGTCGACCACATGTAGCGAGAACAGAGAGTGAGGAGATCGGTTTTCGGATATCCAAGAACAAGATCTTTCAGGGTGCCGCTGAACCGACACTCCCGTTCGATCCTGCAAACGGGATGTCGATTTCAAGACCATCGTAGGCCAGTTTCGGTTTCTTTGCCTGACCAGATCTGCTCTTTTAAACTCAATGACGCCGATGTCTTCGAGCTCGGAAAGGTTCCGATGAACCTGCTTGTAATCTCGCTCCACCAGGTCAGCGGCTTCGCGGATGCTCTCGGGCTGGTGTTTGGAGATTGTTTCCAACAGTTCTAGGTTCTTCGGGCTAAGCAGGCGACTAAGTTCTGCATACGATCCGAAGTTCAACACCGGCTGGGAATCGTCAAGATCTTCACCCTCCTGGGCGGCCTTGATTCGGCTACGCGTGCGCTGGTTGAGGCGATCACGTTCACCGACGGTGACTTTGAGCGTGCGCATGGTGTCTACCTCCTGGAGACGTCCTACTCCGACCAGTTCCATGAGACAGGCGACATCTCCTCGGTTTCGTGTTTGAAGCGATCGTAGAGCGTCAACATCCCGGGGAATTCGATGATTTCAACACCGTTTCGGGTGTGGCGCTCGTGGCCTTTCGTCCGTTCATGGGCGTTGTCGTATCGAAGGATTGTGTCGCCGCCGACTTCCACGTGGTGTAGGCTGTAGTCCCATCCGAATGGGTACTTCTTATCCTCCGTCTGTCGAATAATCACATCGATGATGTATCCGTCTTCGATCGTTACTCTGTTTCTTTATTCTGAAAAGCTTACGAAACTCGTGACAAGTACAGGTGAAATACACATCGCCTAGGACAGTAGTTGCACCTGCCGTTGTGGATTTAGAACTCGCCTATTTCTTATACCAATAATTCTCCGGCCAACTTCCGCATCTTGTGAGATACAGTATGTGGTAGTAGTGACAAGCATGTTCTCTCGATTCCCATCCGGCAGGAACGGCCCTCTCCACTATCTATGAGAGGTTTATACACTAACATGTATTATGAACGAGCGTAGCGAGGTGCTTGGAACAGGTGTCTCACGCCGTAAACTTCTCTTGGCAACCAGTGCGACAAGTATCTCGGCTATCGCAGGCTGTTCAGCACCGAGCTCAAAGAAGGAACCAATACCAACTACTGTATCAGAGCATTCGTCGCCAGACCTTGAAAAATGGGTCGACGAAGTTCCATGCCCAGGAGTTATAGAGCCAACTGGGACGAAAAACGGACAACCTTATTACGAAATTGGGATGCGTGAGGTTGAACAGAAACTCCACAACGACCTTCCCTTGACGACAGTCTGGGGATACGACGGCCAGTATCCGGGGCCGACTATCGAAGCCCAACAGGGCGAACCAATCTATGTGCGGTGGCAAAACGAATTACCAGACGATCACCTCTTACCCGAAGATACGACGATCCATAGCGATCTTATACCGTACGATACGCCAGGCGTACGCGTCGTAACGCACCTTCATGGTGGGAACGTCGAATCCGAGAGCGATGGTCATGCTCAGGCGTGGTTCACTCGGGACTTTCAGGAGACGGGACCGAAATTCGAGAAAAATGACTATTACTATGTGAACGATCAGCCTCCAACGACTCTGTGGTACCACGACCACTCTCTCGGCATCACACGATTAAACGTGTATGCCGGTCTGGCGGGCTTCTATCTCCTTCGAAACGAACACGAACAGGAACTCGGGCTACCAGAGGGCGAGTACGAGATCCCACTCGTTCTTCAGGATCGAAGCTTCAATGATGACGGATCGTTGTTCTATCCGACAGCCGTCTCGGATGATCAGATACGTGGAGATGATCCACAACCGGAGCCAAGCATCGTTCCACAGTTCTACGGAGATACGTCAATCGTTAACGGGAAAGCCTGGCCTCGACTGTCTGTCAACCCCAGAAAATATCGGTTGCGGCTTCTCAACGGGGCAAATAGTCGATACTACAATCTTACACTCCTCGAGTACGACGAAACCTCCGGCGAGACCGGTGCCGATGGACCCTCATTCATCCAGATCGGGAACGATGGTGGTCTCCTCTCAGAACCGGTCGAGATCACTGACCGCCTCGAACTTGGATCGAGCCAACGTGCCGACGTCGTCGTTGACTTTTCCGACTACGCTGGCCAAACGCTGCTCCTCCACAACAATGCACCATCCCTGTACCGAGGCACGCTAGAGAGAAGCGAGGAGACGAAGCCACTTCCGGAGGTTATGCTCATCGACGTTGACGACGCAGGAAACGGTCAAGATCCAAGCCAGGTCCCGAACGAACTAACGACAGTTCCGAAACTCCCTGCTGACACGGCTGACAGACACAGAAAACTCTGGCTCTCTACGCAAACCGATGACTATGGACGGATGCTCCACCTACTCGGGACACAGGATCAGATACGAGGGTACAAACTGACTGATTCTGTCACCGAGAATCCAATGCTTGGTGATACCGAGATCTGGAGTATCGCTAATAACACCGGTATGTCGCATCCAATACATATCCACCTTATCCACTTTCAGGTATTGGGCCGACAGTCGCTGGCCGACTACGACGCAACCGCGGAGACCATCGATACGGACACATTCGAGTCACCAAGACCCTTCGAATTGGGCTGGAAAGACGTAGTGACTGTTGATCCTGGTGAGATGGTTCACGTGATTGCACATTTTGGGGAGTACAAAGGGTTGTTCAACGACCAGACTGGCGAATACATGTGGCACTGTCACATGATTGAACACGAGGATCACGACATGATGCGTCCCCTCAGAGTAGGGACGGATTCTGATGACTAACTGGGCTTAAACTGCTGTCATTCAGTTCGCAGACTTACTTACTGAAAGTGATCGTATCGGACTTCACACTTGTCGGAACAGAACCGTCCGGCGTATCCTGCTTGATTACGGGCGAGTCTCGTACAGGTCGGCAGTCGACACTCATTGCGGTCAGTCATCTGGCGATACCTCGATTCAGAAACCGAGTCGTCTCACTGTCTGGCGACGCTGGTACTCCATCAGCTATATTCATGGATTGCTGCGATGGCTCTGTTCGAGCCCCCGCACTCCTTCTGGGGCGACAAACTGCCTTGAGCAACGACTCAATCACTCATCGTCAGCGGCTGAATGTCCCATCTGGGGCAGGAACCAGTCCCGTACGGATCTCGAGATCGAGACGCCGAAGATGCTTGCAGCCATCGTCTAGCTGACGTTGCTCGAAGTCCGGACAGGTACATGTCCCTTTCTCGATGTCGACTTCGTAGGTATTTCCACTCTCACTCACAACCTCGTAGAGAGCGCCCGCTGTGGCAAAGCGGACGTCCATGTCCTCACTCAATGCACGGCGAGTTCGTGGGTCGTCGATCGAGTAACTACCTGCCTCGAGTGGGGTCGATGGTGCCGGTGTTTCACACTGGTCTCTGAACTCGTCGCGACGATTGCGTTCTTGGCCACAGTTCCGACAGCGCCAGTAGCGTGTGCGGTACTCGTAGCCATCGGTGAGATCGATATCGTATGGTGTTGGTTCCCTGCCTGGGAGCCACTCGTCGATCGCGATGAGTTCATGCCCGTTTAGTCGAGCAACGTCTCCGGAATACCTCTGCTCTCGGTCAGTGGTGTCGCCGCGATCGTGATGGTGCTCCTGCTGCTGCTCGTGATGGATTGGTCGATCTGTACTCATGGGTACTCTCGAGGCACACGTCGTCGCGCCTCACCCGTCAGGCGCGAAAAAACAATTCAGATTTTAGGTCAGGTAATCGGTGGTGGAGAGACAAATCTGAATGGGAATCTCAGTCCCAGTTTGCTCGAATGAGCACTCCGAGACCGTCTGGTACCTCCCAGAGTCTGGCCTATACCCGCTGAGGGTATTCTTAAGCGAGTCGATAGCAAAGAGTGGAGTACGAAGTCGAGATGAACGATCTCTCTGATCCACGGCCACCGCTACCGGAGTGGATATTGGACACGTACGATGTCCTTTGTACTCACAGCCTCAACTCGGCTGAGCAGGAAGACGCCCAGTCGATCCCTCGAGAGCAAGCGCTCGAAGTTCTCCACAGTACCGATGAACTGGCCCTCGAACCCGAGGACGCGACCCATGCACTCACCCGATTGATTGAGCGAGGCTACTTTTACAAGGTTGACGGCGAACTTCGGGTGACGACGCCAGAAGACTAACTCGTGGATGCGGTTCGAAGCGCAATACTGGATTTGGAACGTAATCGACTATCAGTTTCTGTGATCGCTCCTTCACTGATCTCCACTGGATCAATAGAACATGCTCCTCTTCGCGTTGATCACGCCGATCCAAATATGTGGCATCGGTGGTCTCAATCGGCGTCGATGATTGAGTATTCCTCAGAGGTCAGGCGACGCGACTCGACAGCCACACGGCGCCGCGACATGCTCCATCGGACCGCGTGTGTGTACCAGAATTACCGCTTTCCCACAGTGCGGACACGATGGCAGCGACCAGTCTTCCTCCTCTCCTGACTGTCTCTTCTCGCTCATAGCCACCTCGAGCGGCGACTATCTGGATTGACGGTTACTCGAGTACGATACGACTCTCGTGCGGGACGTTTATATCCCGTTAGAAGTAAGCGAAACATGGCTTTCAAATCCCGGGTATGGGATTGGAAGCCACGTCTCGGGTGTGCCAGCACCCGGGGCATTTCAACGCATGCCCCCGCGACGAGGTGGAGCGCGGCTTCCATCTTGATTAATGATACCTAGTCACTTATAGCATTGGGATTGAAACTCGAGAGAAATAGTTTGATACCCATCTTGCTCGGTGACTCTTTGCCGGTATTCTGACCCTCATGCTCTGATTTATATACGATCAGGAGGCTACTGCCGGCGATGTCTGAATACGAATACAGAGATAACCTTCTCATCGCTGTCGCACTAACTGAGTTCAGCGTCCAGTACGAGCAAGCTGATCCCGAACTAGCTGAGCATGCCTGGCAACTGGCTGCCACCCGTCTCGTCGATCACGATATTCGGCCCGCTAGGGCTGTCGACGAACTCGAGATTGGAGCGCCAAGTAGAGAGTGAGACTAATCAGAGAAACCAATCTTAATTGTCAGAGAATAGCTTACAGAATACTATTCTGATGAGAGCTACCGTTCAGTACAGGTGGATTAGGTATCGAATTCGTTCCTCATAGCGGATACTCTCGGTCACGTTTCAAACGGAAGGGTTCCCAGAAAATCGTCACTCTGGTAATCGAGGTGATCCAGTCGAGGGCCGAGCAGTTCACGGACGAGGACCACCAAGGGATTGGTCTTTCCGTCACCGATCATCGCGATCTCCGTTTTCGTCCCATCCGCGTCTTCGTCCCAGAGACCGACGACGACTGTCTCTCGATCGGCGACGATGAGTCGACTCACTTTGGGGTGACTCGACTGTTCATACATCCAGTCCATCTGTGGGTCCCAGATCGTCGCGTCGGGAAGCCGATCCCGAAAGAACTCTCGGGCCTCTCGGCTTTTCGTTCCGGCGTGTAACGCGACTCCTCGATCGATGGCATTCTCCGCATGTGGGAGACACTCCTCGTCGAGTAACTCGTCGGAGGCATAGATCAGAAACAGTTCATCCGTAGCTCTATCGGCCAATTCCCGACAGTAGTCGTACACGGCTTCACGACCCTCAAGTCGTCCCACAGTGTTCTCGTCTGCTTTCCGTCCCGTTCTAAACTGTGAGAGCAGTTCGTCGAGTACGTCGACGTTCATCCATTCGGCGTCGGCCTCCGAGTAGCCCCCCTCGGTGACGACGTTTTCGTCGCGATCATACTCGATCAATCCTACTTCGTCGAGTCGGGGAAGATAGTTGTGATGTAGCGAGATGACCGTCTGGTCGACTTCCCCCTCATCCTCCGAAACGAATCGTTCGGAAAGTTCGGTCACGGAGAGCCCGTGAGGAGTGTTATTAAGAGCGGTTAAAATCGCTCGATTAGTGGTATCCGTAAGTAGCCGAATGAGTCCTTCCTCCTGCAAATCCATTACCGGTAACTATCTCCGAGGAATAATAAATAGAAGGTATCAGTACATACGAATTGTCCCAGAATTGTAATCTATCACCTTCCGTTGAAGGTCAATTCTTCCCAACGTTCAATACGCACACGTACCTACTGGTATATTCTTCCCAATCTGGGATGATCTTTAGGGAGTGAACAAACGAGTCGAGGATACCCTAGCTGGTTCTCCTACTCCGAACCCGCAAGGACCTGCACATTGGACTGCGTCACGCAGAGACGGAACTCACCAACCGAGAATCTGACCTCAAGATCAGCGCCTGCTGAGTCAACGAGTTGCTCGAGCGCTTCGATATCGATCACCCGTTGCAATTGGTACTCGTCATGACCGAGTCCCTGCTCTTCGAGTGCAGTGACAATCTCGAGGAAGAGATTTCGCTCACTCATCCCCCATCACCTCGTCGACGACAGCGATGATCTCTGCCGCTGTCGAACTGATCCATTCGAGTCGGTCGAAGATTGCCTCTGGTTCGTCGCCCTCCCACGCGGCCAGATAGAACGCCGACCCGCTCGTATCCAGCTCGAAGTACCGCCCGACGATATAGCCGACTGCTTCAGCCTCGAGTTCGCGTTTCGAGCGGTCAGTCTCACCGGTGACGTCACCATGTAAGCGTGCGTGGGCGTATTCGTGGACGAGCGTCACAGCGAGAGCTGCGCTGTTCTCACGATTTCGGACCTCGACCAATGATCGTTCTGCAGGAGAGCGATACTGACAGATGCCTTTGGCGTCGCCGTGAGTCCACTCCGTTGGGGAGACGATCTCGACATCTACGTCGAGTGATGAGGCCACCTCGAGAAGCACTGGGAGCAGTCCGTCGGCATCTCCAGTTGCTTCGGTCTCGAGTTCGGGGAGTGGCTCTCCCTCAGTTTGGGAAATATCGAAGACGGGCGCTGGCCGGAAGCCCACGAGCCCTTTTGACCACTCGTCAGGTGCTGTCTCGTCATATTCGCAGTCGCTTTGATCGTGGTACGATGGCGAGTTCTCACACTCGGGGCACTGCTTTGCGATGATCGGTGCCCAGATCCAGATTGCACTCTCGCCTTCTTTCACATGACGGTCGAATTCGGTTTGCCACGTCCGATAACCGGCGACACGAGTCGCGTTCGGACACTGGCGAGTGATTAGTAACGTGTTTCGGTAGGAGTAGTCGTGAAAGCAACTCTGAACATCGAGCCATTCCTGGAACTGCTCACTCGAGACTGCGTCGTCAACTTCCTCGACGAGGTCGTCGACCCAGGCTTCCATCGTACTGTGCATCTCGTCACGTCTGGTGTCCGAATTATCGAAGGACACCTGCGAACAGTCGTTCGGAGTCATTGTTCTCGATGACGGACGCACCATTCCGGAACGCCCCTCACCACTCAGGGGGAGAAAAATACACTCGAGGGAGCGTTCGAGCGGATCCGCTACAAGCACCTCATCTGGTTCTCTGCTACCAGCTTAGGCTTCGATCTCGAGTAACTCATCTCGACGGCTTCGAAGTGTGTTTGGTGATGTTCCTGCAATGTCGGCAATCCGATGCTGAGACAGACAGTACCCGGCTTGCTCAGCAGCGAGATAGAGACACCCCGCTGCGACGCCACTCGGCCGGCAGCCGATCGTGAGCCCAGTATCTCTCGCTCTTTGTGCGAACTCGAGTGCTTGTCGACGAACTTGGGCTGGTACCTCGAGTTCCGTTGCAAGCCTCGGAATGCGATCTGCTGCCGAAGTCGGCTGTGTCGGTAACTCGAGTTCGACGTTCATTGCGTCGTAGGCGGTAGTGAGTCTCTCTTGGTCACAGCGTGCACTGGCTGCGACTTCTGCCCGTGATCGCCCGAGTCCGTTACATCGAGACGTTGCGTAGACGCTAGCTGCGGCCACCGCCTCAAGCGATCGCCCGTGACAGAGTTGTTCGGACTGTGCAGTTCGGAAGAGCGCACACGCCTGATCACGGATACTGTCTGCGAGACCGAGACGAGCCACGATCCGCCGTACTTCACTGAGTCCATAGGCGAGGTTCCGGTCTGCTTTCGATTGCCACTGTGCACGAGACTGTTCGCGACGCAGTCGATTCAGTTGTCGTCGCTTTGTGCTCGAGAGGGTGTTTCCATTTCCGTCCTGCTTGTATCCAATCTCGGTGGAGAGGCCCCGATCGTGGCGTGTCGGTGTCAGTGGTGCGCCGGTCCGTTTCTGGGTTTCTCCGTCGTCATTTCGTCCCCAGTTAGGCCCTCGGTCCAAGTGATTGTTTTCGAGAATAAGTCCACAACCCTCACAGATAGTCTCGCAGTCAGTCGTTCGAACATTGCCACCACAGTCCGGACAGTCAGTTGCAGTCGTCTGGACGTCTTCGTCGAACGCAGTCGTGTAGATGTCTCTCGTTGTCATTGTTGACTCTGAAGGGGCGATCGGAACAGCCCCTTCACCCCTTTTGAGGCGATAAACAGCGCCAGTCGATTCGATGGGACCCTCCGTCAGAGAAGTTAGAGTGGCTTGCTCGAGGAGTCACTAACAGTAGATCCACCATCAGATAACGGTTTGCAATCTGATCCTAACAAAGATGGAGAGAAGTACCCATACTTCATTGGCGAAGTAAGGGTGGTGACGAGCGGGATATACGCCACGAGGTATCGGATGACGTCTCGAAAACAGATGTTCGAGAATTCGCACGACAATATGCATACAAGAACCTAGAGGATGTAGCTGATTTCATGCGCGACGAAGGATTTGGCGTGCTCGATTGACAGAGTAACAGTCACCAACTTCGTCGACCCCGGGGGGTACAACCAGAATTAGAGGTCGACGAAATTCACACTCACAAACCAAGGTTATTAGACGCTGTATTACCCATCTATAGCATGGTTTCAGCAGTACCTTTGTAGGGTTGAAGCGTGTCCGCGCAGGCGTGCGTGACAAACAGTCGCTGTTTCAGCAGTACCTTTGTAGGGTTGAAGCTCGAGCCCGCGCGATCTCAATCGCCAGCTCATGCCGTTTCAGCAGTACCTTTGTAGGGTTGAAGCGGCCTGGTCGAGCAGACCGACGAAGGGGAGTATCGGGTTTCAGCAGTACCTTTGTAGGGTTGAAGCGACCTCCAGCTACGACAGACGGGCACGCAGAACGACGTTTCAGCAGTACCTTTGTAGGGTTGAAGCGCCGTTCCAGGATATCGCGGTCAGTCAACCGGGAGAGTTTCAGCAGTACCTTTGTAGGGTTGAAGCAATCCGGACGAACAGGCGACGTTTGACGTAACTGGCGTTTCAGCAGTACCTTTGTAGGGTTGAAGCGCCGTTCCAGGATATCGCGGTCAGTCAACCGGGAGAGTTTCAGCAGTACCTTTGTAGGGTTGAAGCAATCCGGACGAACAGGCGACGTTTGACGTAACTGGCGTTTCAGCAGTACCTTTGTAGGGTTGAAGCATCAAAGCAGCCCATCACTATCTCACTCAACAGGAGTTTCAGCAGTACCTTTGTAGGGTTGAAGCTTGAAGACGCCGAAGGACTGAACGAAGCTGTAATCGTTTCAGCAGTACCTTTGTAGGGTTGAAGCGCTGCGGAAGAGACCGGGAGTGTGATGGCCCATATGTTTCAGCAGTACCTTTGTAGGGTTGAAGCGCCGGATTGCTGTGGAGACCGCGATGGAAGCCGTTGTTTCAGCAGTACCTTTGTAGGGTTGAAGCACATGTCCAGAGTGTGAATCTGATGATGTTGAGAGAGTTTCAGCAGTACCTTTGTAGGGTTGAAGCCGCCCTGTTGCGGTTGCCATGGTGATTCGACGTTTGGTTTCAGCAGTACCTTTGTAGGGTTGAAGCGACGACTGCGGCGATCCGGTCGCACACTTCTGCGAGTTTCAGCAGTACCTTTGTAGGGTTGAAGCGATGGTGAAGTTGGTGGTAATGTCGATCTTGATAATGGTTTCAGCAGTACCTTTGTAGGGTTGAAGCTCCGCTGGCCCCTCGAGTGCGACGCCAATCGCCGAGTTTCAGCAGTACCTTTGTAGGGTTGAAGCGACGAGGGAGATCGCCTTTCAGGAGTGGCACAGGGAGTTTCAGCAGTACCTTTGTAGGGTTGAAGCGGGACTGAGTCTGCTATCAGGGACGCAACGGAACTGTTTCAGCAGTACCTTTGTAGGGTTGAAGCGATAGCTACAATAGGCGTTTCGGCATTGTCTAGTTCTGGATTGTCTCAGTTGGCGTCTTTTCGTTGAGATCTTGATGCGTTCTCTGGCGGTTCTCGGAGTTCTTCGAGCGACATAGACACTTGCGACAAGAACTCCTCAGGATCACCGCAGGAGGTCGTCTCTAGTCGAGCAAATATCTCGGATGACATCCTCAATAAACACTACGACGAACGGACTGAACGCGAGAAGATGGAGTTCCGCCGCGACTTTACCGAGGGGATATAGTCCAATGATGGACTCCACTCCACGCAGAAACAGTATCCGTTTTACCCTAGCCTCGGCAGGCCACCGTATTGCACAAGCCCCGGCGAGTCTACTACCATTTCCAGGGTTCTACACCGCAAGATACGGAATGATATCCCAGGATAGCAGTTAGCTGACCTCTCTGAGGCTGTGGCTGCGCACGCAGCGACGTTCTCGTGAGCGGAGTGAACAAGAGCTGGGAAGACGAACGCAGTGAGTCTTCCAGAGCGAGCACAGAGCGGAGGGTGGGGAGGAGGTGGTCTGGGTTGGACTGGCACGAAGCAAAAAGAAGACCGCAGTACCCAACTACGCTTCCCACCAGCGACCGCGATTGGGGAAATGGATCGTGCTCCAGCCGGTCACAGCCAGTGAGACACGTCCCTCGTACCAGTTCCGGGCTGCCTTATGAATGCGCACTTGCTCGCCTTCTTCGATCCACGGTGCCGCGGACTTCTCCCAGATCGTCACACGCGTCTGTCCACTTTCGTCTGCGATAAGACCGACCTGCGCGATGCTTGGATGCGAGGGATCCCACAGTGTTTCGACACGCCCGTCGATGCTCACCTCGTTTCGATCGACCTCCTCGAGTTTCCCGATGGGAATCACCTGCCCAGGCGCTGTCTGCAACTCCTCGAACACATTGACGACCGCACTTGTCAGGTCTTTTCCATCGACGACGGCTTCCCCCAGCCGCCGGCCGATCGCCGCTCGAGACCAGCCATCCAACTTCTCGGCCAGCCGCATCGATTGCTTGTTCACTGCCGCTAACTCCTCCTGAGTGAGTTCTGCACGGGGATCCGCCCGATCTGGATCCGCCATCGGATCCACACTTGCAGCCCGCTTCTGAAACGTCGCACGCCGCTCTACGCTCCGTCTCGCGGCAATCTCTCGCGTCCGCTTCTCACGTCCCTCCTGCGTTCCCAGTTCGGCCTGGGAACTAATCCGCTCGAGTTCTGCTTCTCGTGCCTTGATACGCTCTTCCTGCTCGAGGGTGACACCGTGAATTCGCTCGGTGTTCGTCTCTGCAATTCCGTCTGGATGGTTCGCATCCACCTTCGCCTGTATCTCCTGTTTGACTGTCGCCTCGAATACCGGCGTCTCGTCGACGACTGGGACGCTATCTTCATCGACCGTCTGCTCGCCTGCCTGTTCGAATGCCTGCTCATCCACCGTAACGACCTTGCTACTCGAGTTGTTACTTGACATTGGTCTCACCAAAGACCGAAGGCGCTCAGCGCCCGACACCGCGATGCTGGTACATCGCGGTTTTCCGACGATAACGACCGACAGACCCATCTGTGCGCTCTCGCTCGCGCCTTCGCGAGCGCCCTTCTGGGCGCGAGCGAGAGCGCGTCTGAAGCTGACGACTATCCAGCACCGCGCGTCGTCCGCCCGGAGCGAGCGGCCAGCACACAAGCCGGTTTCGCGTCCGTCGAGCGAGCGACGTCTGGAGCGAGGGAGACGCAACCGAAAGCGCGCTTGGTGCTGGCGTCGAGGGCACATCCATTTTAGCCCGGTAGCCCGCCCGCTACTGCAGGCAGGCAGCCCGGAATGGTCGGTCGCGAGCGAAGCGAGGCGTGACCGAAGGGAACGCCTCGAAGCGAACGGCGAAGCCGTGAGCGACGCGGAGGGCGGCAGCGGCGAGCGGGGCGGGCCGTTGAGAAACACCGTCTATCCGGACCGACGCTCGGAGACACAACCGATGATTAGCGGACTCAGAAAGGGAGAGATCTGCTCTCCCGACCTCTCGGCGCAAAACTCAGTGAACACCCCCACCCTCGTAAGCACTGTAGGCACGACGAGCACAGCGGTGGTCGTGGGATGCCGAGCGGTTGAGGCTTTCAGGAGACGTGCTTCACTCGTCTTGCTGCGCGTTCAGCTCCCAAGGAACTTGTCCGCCGTCGTCCCGATACGAATTCTGTTGATGTTGCACATCTCGAGGTCGATATCGATCCGCCGCCAGTCTCCTATCGTCAAGATGGCAACTGGCTCTAACGGGAGATGATCCCTTTAAATCGACTTAGGAAGTACTCACAGGTTCCGATCGAGTCAGTCCAAGAATCGCTGGAAGTCCTTCATCCCTGCCTGTTCACCAATCTCTCTTAGTGTCCCTGTTGCAACTTCGTCATGACGTGGAACGGGAACTGTTCGAGCATCGGAATCGTGATCTGCAGGAGGTTCCCAGCGGAGAATAAAGTGGTCGCCGTTGACGCGATCGACGTAGAATGGGCCGTGATTCACTAACACTTTCATTACGTCGTCGCCAGAATATGTCCGTCGAGCCATTTCAAGAAACGAACTCTACTGAAATTCGTCGGGGAGCGACTCTCCGGAGACGTTGTTCTCGGGATCAATGCCGATCTCTCGGAGTTCTTCCTCGCTGGGCTCTCTTCCCTCTCCCTTATAGCCAGCGACAGCCTCATCGAGGTTCTCGAGCGCTTCGATCCGGGTCGTACCCTGACTGGACACGCCTGTTTCCTCGTCTTTTGCGACCCACCACTCACCTTCGTTGGTGAGCGTGATCGTAGTCCGGACCTCATGGTTACCGTTCCGATCGGTCTCGGTACTCATTGGTCGTGTGTACGGGTGGTGGATGGATAAGCATTCGGTCCTCTAAGGTCTTTGTAGACTGTTGCTGGCAGCTCGATCTCTTTCGATTCGACCTTCTCGTCGATCACCCAATGGCGCCGGTCGCGCGTCGGACCCATGTACTCAACGAGGTCGCTACAGTGGCCATGTTCAACATGATAATCCGGGTAGCGGCCATTGGTATCTTTCCACATCTCAGAACCGAGGCCACCAGCGTAGCCGTCCTGGGATGGCGCGTCGCCGATAGTAGCGGCCACAACCCGTGGCTTGAATCTGCCCGATTCGATCTGGCGCTGCATCCGAGGAAACGGCGTATTCGAACGATAGAGAGGCCCGTTCTCCGATGACCGATCGAACTAGCTACTCGTCGCTCGAGCTGAATCCATCGACGTACTGGTCTTCCCACTCGCGCCGGGCTTCAAGTTCACGCTGGCCGCGGGCAGTGATCGTGTAGTAGTTCGTTCGCTTGTCGAGTTTGCCTTTCTCGACGAGGCCCTTGTCGACAACCTCGTCGAGGTTGGGATACAGCCGGCCGTGATGGATCTCCGTCTCGTAGTAGTTCTCGAGTTCGTCTTTGATCGCAAGACCATGGGGTTCGTCTTGGCCGGCGATCGCATACAAGACATCACGCTGAAAGCCAGTCAAATCGTACATATCGAAATTATTGTGTATAGGGCTATAAGCGTTCTGAGAACTGGTGAAAGAAAATGCGCTTCAGAGACAGCATGTGCGTGAGAAACGAGTCTCAGGATTTTTGCTCCTGAAAGGCCGCCTGGGGACCTCGTTCGTCTCGAACTCGCTATCAGTCTCGTCTTTGCTGTCCGCATGGTCGTAGCGAATAACGTCGTGCCCGATGGCCTCCCGTCAGATGGCCCTTCCAGCGGCGACGATCAGCTTGCAGAGGCCTACATCGAAGCGGTTGCGCCATGTGTATGAGAGAGTCTGTTGAGTCGGTGTATCGTCGAGGTCGAAGCGGAGTTCGAGGTACTGCCACAAGTCGACGCGGTCAGCGAGTTCGCTATCGCTGTAGTCCCCCGCGTACTTGTAGAGGAACAGGCGAACCTTGACCTCCTCCACGCCCTGAAGGGCGTGGAATCCGACCATCTGATTTCCGCCGGGTGTGGCGTTCGAGGTTCCAGCCCGCACTCAAGGGGAACCGGCAGCATACCGGGGGAACTCTCGTTTCCTCCCCTGTATAGGGCTGTGGCCCGGTCAAACAGGCCCCGTCGAATACCATGTCATCGCCGTGCGAACCACCGCTGGTTCGCCATCCTTTGTGGTTCAGGAACGGCATCTCACGGTATTCGTCGCGCTCTATGCTACGACGCACCACACTAAAACAGTTTTGATGGAAATCCGTTCCGGCCATCTACGATAGTTGGTCGGATAGGCCTACCGCTCGACCCGCGCCTGAAGACGCGGGTATGCGCTATCGTTCTGTATCAGTACTGGTTACACTTATTCAGAAAAGGTTACGAGCAAATTCCAACGTAGTGGCTAATTGCTCGGCCTGTGTGCCCGGATAGTCGCAGAAATGAGTACCTCGTCTAAGTCGCGGTCGTCACCCCACTCGCGGATGAAGTCTTGGGTTTCGTCCTGAGGTTCGATTTGGACGTCTTGGAATCCCGCGTCTTCGAGAAGACCCTCTAATTTCTTAATTCGTGTTGCACCGCCAACGCACTCTGCGATTGAGTCGAGGTCTGCACGCAACTCGTCAGGGAGTTCAGCGGTCAAAACGACATCCGAGATAGCCAGTCTACCGCCGGGTCGGAGCACTCGATAGGCCTCTTCAAACACGTGGCGCTTGTCGGGTGAGAGATTGATTACGCAGTTCGAGATGATGACGTCGATGGTATCGTCACTAATAGGGAGATGTTCTATTTCACCGAGTCGGAACTCAACGTTCTCAGTGTCGTTTTCTTCACTATTTGCACGGGCTTTTTCGATCATCTCGGGCGTCATATCGACTCCGATGACGTGTCCATCCGTGCCGACCTCGTTTGCAGCGAGGAAACAGTCGAATCCTCCGCCGGAGCCGAGGTCTAGAACCGTCTGCCCTTGGGTCAGGTTTGCGATAGCGGTCGGATTACCACACCCAAGTCCGAGGTTCGCATCAGTCGGAACCGACTCGATTTCTTCAGAACTATACCCAACTTGTTCCGCCCATGTTGTTGATGTTTCATCGTTTGTACAGCACCCGGTTAGCGTCTCTGTGTCGGTATCGTCACTTGTTGGTGACTCCGTGCCACTACCGCAGTCAGCGTTCGAACTCGATTCGCAACAGCCCGTGTCATCAGATGCCACCTCCGCGTATCGGTCGCGGACTGTCTCGTGCTGTTCATCGTCAGTGAAAGTCGATTCTTCTTGAGAGGTTGTATTTTCAGTCATTGTTGTTTGTCGGATAAGTGTCAGCTTTTTTGGAGTCCGCTGCGACGAGGATTGTGTCGACTGGTGGTTTGATCGGCCAGGACCCAGTTTGGAATTCAACAGGCTTGCTACCTTCACTAAGGGGGTCTGAGTGTTGCTCTCTCATATTTGGAAATCAGACGATGAAGAGATTGAACACGATGCCAACGGTAATACCGATTGTGACGACGGTTCCAGCGTAGACGAGCAATAGCCGGCGTTTGAACAGTTTGTTTAGGAGAATTAGATTCGGGATGCTCACGCCTGCGCCACCGATAACGAACGCAAGAACGGTCCCGATCTCAATCCCGTGTTCGCTGAGCGAGGCGGCGATGGGGAGCATGCCGCTGAGGCTAATGTAGACCGGGGCACCGGCCAACGCCGCTAACGGCACGGCGAGCGGGTTCTCCGAACCAAGGACGGTATGAAGCATATCAACCGGAACGGCGCCGTGAATTAGCGCACCGATCGTCATTCCGAGTATAAGATACGGAAGTGTATCGACGAAGAACGACCACGCTTCACGCGCGGCTGATTCGAAATGCTGTCGGTGCGTCTGCTCTACATTCGCTGTCCCTCCGGCACAGCAATCAACTGTCCCGCCGTCCGCTACGGCCTGACTCGTACTATCCGTAATGCGGACCTCTTTGACGTGGTCGGCTAATCCGAGCCGTCCGATGATGATGCCACCGACGACAGCGGCAACGAAGGTGATTGTGACGTAGTAGATAGTCACCTCGATCCCGAAAAGTCCTATGAGTAGCAGTACGGCAATCTCGTTCACGAGTGGCGATGCGAGTAGGAACGAGAACGCGAGTCCAAGCGGCGCGCCTGCTTGCAGCAAACCGGCGAGAACAGGGACAGTCGAACACGAACAAAACGGTGTTACCGCACCCAAGCCAGCTGCAGCAGCGTTGCCAGTCCCTTCGTCATGACCACGGAGCTTGCGTTCGACTTTCTTTGGGGGGAGATACTCCTGTGCGAGACCCACGAGGAAGGAGGCCCCGATGAACAGCGGTACGAGAATGACGGCGAGGTGCAGGAAGTAATCCCACGAGTCGAGGAGCGCATTGGGAAGGCCTGGTGGAAGCATCTCACGCGCTCTCCTGAATAGCGTGGGCGAGATCAAGCAGTTCGAAGACCGCGGTATCAGCGATGCGATAGTAGCTCCACTTGCCCTTCTTCCGGGATTTGACCAGTCCTGCCTCTTTCAGCTTCCGGAGGTGGGTGGCGACCGTCGATTGGGGGGCGTCGAGCACGATCTGTAACTCACAACCACAACACTCGGATTCGCGGAGTGCACTCAGAACTCGGAGGCGGTCCTCATTCCCGAGGGCCTTGAAGACGGTCTCCTGACCGGCGACATCTTGTTCAGATGGCCGGATATCCTGTAAGGTGGCGATTCGTTCTTCTGGATCGTCGTACAGCCGTTCGAGTGCGCTGTAGGCTTCGTCGGGTGGCGAATCTGGCTTAGACATATTTGTATTTCTCGGTTCGAATTATTCGCAGCAGCTTTCGGACTCGGTTTCTGTCGAATTAGATTGGACTTCTTCGATAGCGGCTCCACAACATTCGGACTCCTCATCCTGCCCGTAGCGGTTTGCGAGGCGATTCCAGATTCGATTGAGGGTACTCTGAGTCATCAGCATCGTATCGTACTTTCTCGATTCATATGAAGGTTGTGGTGGCACAGGTTTAGCCTCACAGTTGAGAAGAGAATTCGCGTAGTCACGCTTCAGCACATACAAAATAGTCTCTCTACTCCCTACTGGAGTAAATAGCGATCAGGTTTGTGGTACACCGGACTGCTTCCCATTGGATTATTTAAATATCTAATTCCCTGTGTTAGAAATATAATAATCTGTAGCTACTCACCTTTCGAACCTCTGCTGTCTCGGTTTCTACCTCGAGGTTGTCATGGACTGTGGGCCAAGACGAACCTCACCATCGACCTCAGTGAGAATATCTATCATCTCCCAACAGGTGACGCCAGCACGCTCCATAGCCTTTCCAAGAGATGCTCAATTGGTACGCGAACCACATGAGTGCCACCTAAATCAACTGCATCGAATCACCGGAGTCGTCTCCGATGATGTCTGCCAATCCATATACCGTGATCGTATCCGTGTAGCCCTGTGCTCTGACTGCGTTCTCGATACCCTTCCGAGCCGGCTTATCGTCAGTGAGCACAATGATGCCTCCCGATGAGCGGTCTCTGACATACTGAATGGCCAATCCGGCAAGAATCGCATCGGTCTTTTCGACCTCGTGTTCGGCCTGGCCAGTTTCATTCGCAATGGTCCGCTTGGCAATATCGCTCGCAGCGACAGCATCCCCATCAGTCGGTGACGGGGCATCAATGATCTCGGCCCACCCTTGGTCGAGTGCTGTTCGAACACGGTCCGTCTCTGGTCCACCAAGTTCGCCGATCACACGTCGGGGAAGGTTGCAAACGACCCCAGCATTCTGGACTGCACTTCGAAACCGACGGTATTGTGGATTTGTGGGGCGTCCGATCGCATAGAAAATGTTCGCATCGACGAGGACATCTTGATCTGCTGCTAATAGCGGATTTCGACTCATCCACCGGAGTCACCCGTCAATATCCGGCGTGCTCGAGGGGGCACCAGCTTGCTCGTCAGTATCGGGGAGTTCCATCTCGTCAGACACGTCCGGAAAGAGGTGCTCAAAGAACGGATCGTGTTCCCGGCCGACGGCTAGCGCGGGCTTGAGCGCAGAGATGATCATCATCGCTTCGGTGTCGCGAACGTCGATGTCGGACGCGACCATTCGCTGGGTCGTCTTCCCCGCGAAGTGCAGCCCGGCACCGCGCAACGCGGCAATCAGTTTGCCGATACCGTACCGGTCAAGGAAGTACTCGACATCCTCGTCGACCGCTTGGAGCGCAAGCGCGTGGAGGACGGTCGGCGTAATGACGATTGGGACGTATTGTTCGACGATGATGATCGGATCAGCGGTCAGTTTCTGGGGCCGCGTCGAATCGTCGCAGTCGACCAGCCCAAGGTCAACCAGCGTCTCGACGTACTCGTACGTGGTCGATTTCGAAAGCTCGAGGGTGTCTATGATCTCCGGCGGGGCAACTGGCCCCCAATAGCAGACGTACACGTAGACGCGAGCCAGCGCTGGCCGATTAAGCAGTTGTACGACTATTTCCAGTCGAGGTGCGTTCTGCGCCAGCGTCCCTGGCTCGAGCGTTTCTTCGTCCATCACATCCATCGGTGGAGGATCCAGCGCATCAATCCCTCCGTCCGGACGAATACGATCGTGATCGGGGGTCATAGTCACTAGTTCGAAGTTCATGTACTTCAGACTTCTGCCGCTCCAATTGAGGAACTGCTCGTTCATTCGAGAATGAAAGGGGAATACTGACAGAGCAGCACGGGTTGCCTCTTGGTCGCATCGCTGAGTTCGTTTAGTCTTGTAGTTCCATAGGCCAACTGACTGTCCACTACACCAATTTATATTTTCTAACCAATTAGTATTCCTGATGCACCGCATTTCGAGCAGCCGATCGGTGATCCAATAGAACCAAGCGCCGCTGGAATCGAATCATACCGACACTCCTCGAGTGGTTCGTCTACCCACACAATGCGTTGGTCATCTGTCTGGTTGGTTACAGTCATCGTTGAACTCCTCACCCTCCGGGGAGTCGATAAACCCGTCAGAGTACTTTGGAACGGGGACTCAATTGTTATCACCAACGAACCGCCGTGCACGGCCCCAGATCGAGTCACCGTCGTCAGCACCCGTCTCATCTTTCTCAGGGGACGAAGCCTGCTCACGACTCTCGAGTGCCTCCTGACAGTCACTGAGTGCCTCCCGAAGCGTTTTGTTGGTTGCCTCGAGGTCCGCAATACGTTCGTCTTTCTCCTCGAGTGTTACCTCGAGGTCGTCGACGCGGTCAGTCAACAGTCGATTCTTCTCGACTAGATACGCATGATTTTGCACTGGTTCGTCACGACTGCCGGCGATCGACGACTCGCTCTGTCTGGAACTCGCTTCACTCGAGTCATCTCGAGCGTCCGGATCGTAGAAGTCGGAGGTGTTCGTAATCGCTCGTTCGATGGTCTTCTCGCCGTACGTCGATCCGTCGGCGTAGTGGACGTCGCCCCACTTCTCCCGGAGCAATCCAGACTGCCGGAAGAGTCGATCCACTCGAGTGTGGTCGCCGCCGGTCCAGAACGCCAGCAGACAGCACAGCGCCATATCAGCTTCTGACTGACTCTCGTACCCAGCAGTCGAGCCACGCCATAACCGCTCGAATTTCCCACCGTTCGATGCATTTCGAGCCTTTTCGAGCAACTCCTCGTCCTCGAGATTAACGCCGATATCGACTACCTCGTCCGTCGGCACCTGTTCGTCAGTTGTGCCTCGATACCCGGATTCGGGTTTTGCGTTAGTATCGGTATCTTGGACGTACTCCTGGTGGATCGCCTCGAGTGCATCCTGCCGACGAGCAACGCGACTGGGCATCTCCTCGAGGGTGTCACCAGTCACGGTGAAAAACCGGGCGGTGTCGTACAGTTCAATACTTCCACGTCGATTCCGTCCGTCCGGGAGTTCACCCTCGATGAGCACATGGAAGCCAGTTCCTGACGGAGAAATCTCTGTATAGGAATCAAGCCGCTCGATAATGTCCTGTGCTGCGTCGTCGACGGTCTCAGTCTCTGGGTCTCGGCAGTCATCGAGATCCACACCAACGATAGGATCATCGTCGGTAAACACGAACCCGACGCCATCTGCATCCCCCGAATCGGCGTACTCGAGCGCGGGTTCGACCGACACCCATGTCTCTGGATCCGTCGAGGAGGCGAACTCACCACTCCCAGGTGTCACCGGGATCTTAGTCGGCTTCCCGTCTCGAGGTTCTTCTCGCCAGCAGACCCACTGGTCACGCTCACGTAACTGCTCAGGGAGCACCGAAACCGTCCGTTCAGTCATCGCCGATCCGCCTCGTACTGCACGTCCATCTGGTCGCATACCACCCATCAGTATGCTGATAAACATGCCATAGGCTGGTAGACTGTCCGTGACCCTGTCCAACGGGTGCAACCCGTTCTATACTAGTTGGTTTTGAGCGTGAATTTGCCCTGAACATCGCCTCAGTACTGCGATTTTGCCCTGAACAGTTACCAATTCCGTGACCTGAACGGGAAATTTGCCCTGAACGGGAAATTTGTCCTGAACAAATTTGTCGATACGGCGGATAATGGCAAATATACCGGTTAGTACTCGGATTTCTGAATTTGGTCTGTGGGGGCGAGATCTTCAGTGGTCCAAGTGGGTGAATTATATTCATCGTTCTGATAGTATCTCTCACTCAAGGAACTCTGATCCATCACTGGTCAGATCGATACCGGTGTAGACAGTCACGAGATCGCCACCATCTCTGACTCGGGTATCCTCATAGTCAACGACGTTCGCAAGCTTTCGACCGAACCAGCTCGCGTTTGTCCCATCAATGTCGTGCTGGTCGGTCCATCTCGAGTAGGCCTGAAACAGTGCTGCCTTTGGAATTTGTGCTCCAGAAGCCTCCCTGATGTACATCGCTGCGAACGCCTCAATGCCGTCGCCGTCTGGGTCAACCTCAACTGGCTCCGATATTGATGAACCTGACTCTACTGATGAGGACGACTCCGTTGCTCGAGAGTGATTCCCTGAAGGGATGTCTGGCCAGAGTTCCTCATCGCTTGGCGAGTCGGACAAGTCGTATGTCTCGCCTTGCTGGAAGAGTACAGGACTCCCATCTGTGGGGTGTATTAGGATCAGGTAGCTATCATGCGAATAATCCGGATCTGGCAGGTCGACGGCAGGATAGAACGGCCGTTTGATCGGCATCCACTCCTCCTCAAAGTCGTCTCTCGAGTTGTAGACATGGGTCTCTCCACTCTCGTAGACCGTATACTGGCCGGTTTCTTGATCATAGCTATAGTAGGCTGGCACACTGTCTTTCGAGAGGGTGCCCGCATCTGGAACGCGGGCAAACTCTGTTTCACCGTCTGAAAGAACGATATCACCGTCCCTCGTGTCCAAACAGTTCGGTTCGTCTCAGATGTCTTGGGCCGAACGGCAGTGACGCCACCGTGAGCAGTCGCACCACCACCGAAGGTCACGACCTCGTCGCAGTTGTAGAATTGTTCAGTGCCATCGGCTCGCTCTTGCAGCGGTGGCGAGAGGATATTCTCGACTCGAGTCGCCCACTCTGTCTCGGAGTCACCAGGTCGAACGACGAAGATCGGAATTCGATCCGCTTCGTGGGCTCGCTTGAGATTCTGCAAGACCTTGACGGGTCGCTCTGGCGTCGTTGTCTCAGCCTCGATGTTGAACACGACGTCGTGATCTGGATGCGTCGCGATGGCGTCCGGTTGCTCGCTTCCGTCCTGCTCGAGGATTTCGACACTGAATCCACGTTCGGTGAGTGCTGTTTCCGTCTCGAGGAGGAGTGCATCGTGACTCGACCCACCGGCAGATCTGACAGTGCCCGTCTCGGGTTCGACCACTGTTTCTCCGTCGTCAGTGAGCCGAACCACGATGTCGTCGTTCTGCAGCGTAACCTCAAGCAACCGGGATTCCTCACGAACGTCAGGCAAGTCTTCGGGTGCAACGTCGATCTCAGGCTCAGTATTCTCGAGACGGGCCGCGAGTTCCTCGTCGACAATAGTGACATCGACCCAGCCGTTTTCTGCTCGCACGCTTTCTCGAATCTGGACTGCACGAACGGCTTCCGCCATCGTTTCCTCGAGAATCTGCTTGGGGTTCGCCGCCTCGTTCGAATCGCTATAGATGAGATCCTGTAGAATCTCAGCGTCCGTCAGCGGATCAGTCCCATACCGCTCGAGGCTCGCTTCGACAATCACGTCAACAGCCTCGGCAGATCGAAGCGGTGGGTACGGCGGGAACATATTGAGGAGCAGCGGCTCCGAGTAGCGTCCACCATCGAGCGGTAATTTCGTCCAGGCTTTGTACTGATCTGTCGAAATCAGGTCCTCTGCGGTGTAGTCTTGGAACCGTTTCATCAGGAGCCGAGCGTCGTCGACGTCGTTGACCGAGAAGGCGAGGAGGTTGTCACAATTGTTCTGCATTGCCTTCAGCGTGTCCTCGTCGAGTTGGGAGGGATACTGCGAAGCCAAAGTCACCGACAGTCGCATTGACCGAGCACGGGCCAGCATCGACTCGATATCGAGATTGTCACTGGCGATGTCGTCAAACTCGTCACAAAGGACGAAATAAGGATCTGGATCGGAATCGCGTTCGTACGACCGATGCTGAATGGCACTCCAGAGATTCCGCATCACGCCGAGGGTGACCATCTTCTTGATGTCCGTATTCTCGACGGGCGTTCGAACGATGACGATGCGGTCGTTGTCGATGATATCTCGGAAGTCGATGGTGCTCTCGCGATGGGCGATGATTCGGCGAATTACCGAGTTCTCGACCCACGACTTGATCCGTTTCAGAAGTGGCCGGATCGTCTCTTCTTCCATATTCGCGATCTCGAGACAGAACTCCCTGATATAGGGATCCTCGACATCGAGTGCGAAGTCCTCCCGTCGCTCGGCGTTGAGCAACGTGAAATACATATCGATAATGGAGAACGGTTTCTCCGATTTCATCATCGCTCGGGCCATCGACTCGGTAATCGCCTCCATATTGATACCCCAGTAGTCGGACGTGTCAAAGACCGCCTTCAGGTTCTCGACCCGGTTTTCGATCTCGTTCTCGAGTTCCTCGGTTGTCTCACATTCGGGCACCTCAAGGAAATTCATCCCGACCGTCTTCTCGTGGGTGGTCGACCCAGGCTCGATCCAGACCACGTCCTCGAGACGGTGTTCGGGAAGCTTCCGAAGCAGTTCACGGGAGTCTCGGCCTTTCGGATCGAAGTACACGAAGCCGTGGCCAGCGTACGCCCACTGAACCATCATATTCAGGAGTGCTGTGGTTTTCCCATAGCCGGTGGTGCCCGTAATCCAGATATGACGGAAGAGCGAGTCAAAGCGAAGTGGTGCTTCACGGAAGCCAGTCTGGGGATCTTTATCGTAGCCGATCCAGAGCGGTGCAGACGAGGTATCGACACCTGCCTCGAACATCTCGCGGATAAACGGTCCTGCGACAGTCCCCTCACGAGCCGTCTCAGTGACAGCTTGCTTCCCTCCGACGGAGCTAGTCTTCTGCTCAGCGATATCGTACGTCTCGCCGAGTCGGGACTGGGGAGCTGGTGGTGAATCAGCCCCTGAGCCACTGTCACCAGTGGCTTGTGTCGCTGGCTTGGTCTCCGTCTCTTCCGTTGCTTCTCCGGACTTGTCGCGGTCAAAGAATCGATCAAACACCATTGTGTCCTCTGTTGTTGACGTTGTGTTCAGTGGAAGCGCTGCTATCGGCGGATTGTTCGTATTGGCCAAGATCGGCGGGAACGCGGTCGCCACGTTGCGTATATCGCCAGTCGATCTTTGGCGTCTCAATCTCTGTATTGGGGATGTGCGCGACGCCGGCGAGTTCGTCGACGGTCATGATCATGTGCCGATCGACCCACTCGCGGTCACTCATCCGCTGGACGAATCGCCGGAGCCGCTTCGCTCGCTTCCGCTCCCTGCGATGCCAGACCGGGGTATCGCTGAGCCCTTGCTCGGTGATCGCGTTGTAGTACTTCCTGAACATCCCCGCGACACCGTGGGCTCGAGATTCGGCTTCGTCCTGTTCTACCGAGGCAGCGAGAACGCGGATATTGACGTGGAACGCCTGTTCACCACGTTGCTGTTCGATCGTCTTCGCGGCCTGCTTATCCTTGGCGCTCGGTGGTCTCGTTTGCGGGTTGATCCAGCCGACGGATGTCCCTTGGCGAAGTGCGTGGGCGAGTTCGTCGACGCTATTGTGCTTGAACCGGTCACCGTCGGTCCACGACTGTTTCGCAGGCCGGAAGATGACCTGTGTGACGACCGTACTCTCGTCGAGCGACAACATCTCGCTCGTGATCTCACCGTAGGGGTCTGTCTCGAACCCTTCGCTGTTGTGATGGCGAATCGGGTAGTAGGGTATCTTCTCCATCTCGAGCCACGCGCCAGCGACATACTCGTCAGAGCCGATGATAGGAAACGCAGGAGCCTCCTCTACTTGGAATACCTCACTGTTGGCATAGTTGTTCCCGACACGCCGTCTGAATTTGTCGGCGGCCGCCTCGCTGGCAGCGTGCATGTAGAATCTGATCTTCCCCTCGTCGAACCAGACCTCGAACGAGTGGTGATCGCTCGTATTCTTCCCGCGGAAATTGGTTGTCACATCGTGGACCGACTGGAGGACTCCTGCACCATCTACCACTCCCTCGTTTTCTTTGTAGGGACGAATCCGCAGTAGCGTTCCTGGCGTGTCGGCTTGCTGTTGGACGAACGAGTCGTGCTCTCCGTAGTCGAGTTGCGTCGCCTTGTACCGTGGCGACGAACTCAGGATCTTCCTGATTTGCTTGAGCCTAGTCATGGTCTTGGATGTCACACTCCGTTTCAGTTGTGTCTCCTTTGGTCGGTGATTCCCCACCGTCAGTCCGGACATGTGCCTCGTCAGCGTCCGTCTCGAGGGCATGGTCAACGACCGCATCGAGGACTTCTTCTTTCGTGAGATCCTCCTCGAGAAGACGACTCGCTGTGTCTGCAGTGAGATCGAGATGCGTCGCAAGCGCGTTGCGCTGTGCTTCGTTTTCGACGAACTCTTCGAAGGCGAGCAACTCTGCTGAGTCGTCGCTAATCGCTTGCTGGATGAAGGCCTGGTCGTCAGGTTCGTAGTCGATGACCCGTTTCTCGAAGTCATCAGCAACAACGTGCAGCGGGTACGTCCCGTGTTCCTCGACACGGACAAGCGACTGGCTATAGCCGAGATCCTCTTTCCCGGCGTCAGCACCTCTGACGTATCGGCGCTGCTCTTCCGTCAAGCCGATTTTGTCGGCTGTCCCGTCGTCCAGATCGGGGAGCTTGTGGAAGACCTTGATCGGACACATGCCGATGATCTTCTCTGCCTGTTCGGTTTCGTAGAACTCCTGAGCAGTCTGCGAGAGTAACACCATTCGAAGCCCAGCGTGGCGCTGATGACGGAACGCCGTCTCGAGGAAATCAAGGTTCGCCTGGTCCTCGAAGAGGTAGTGCGCTTCGTCGATCGCGAGCTCGACGTTCCGTTGGGTGTTCTTCGCCTGCTGATAGATCGTCGAGAGCAGGAGCTGCATCAGGAACGTCTGGCGGTCGATCCCCGATGCACTACCCTCGATCTGACCGAGATCGATGTAGACGACCTTGTTGTCGCCCTCGAGGATATTGATCTCCGAGCGGTGTGAGAGATTTTCGTAGGAACCGCCCTCTCGGAAGGGCTGAAACGCGATTGCGAGTTCGTCTGCATATTGTGCGGCACGCTCGCGAGCAGATTCGGATGCCGCAATATTGTGCTCATCCGGGTTCTCAGCGATATCACAGAGAATCCGATGGACGTCCTGCATCGTCGGTGAGTTCGCCGACGTGTGCGTCGAGACGTCGTCCTCAACGATCCCTGCTTGTCGGTAGGACTCATCAATAACGTACGAGAGGACACCAGTTTCGGCTCCGAGTTCGATATCACGAGCGTCGAGGAAGTTCTCGAGAACGGCGTAGACCTCGTCTTTCTTCGCCGAGAGGGGAGAGATGCCATCGCTGGACTCGAGGACGTGCTGTGGCGTCTCTCGGATCTCGAGTGGGTTGAGCTTCGTGTCGCCGCCGACGGTGATCGTTTTTGCGTTCAGGGCATCCGCGATGCCACGGAAGCCGCCGACTGGATCGACGAGGACGAGCATCGTGTCGTTGCGTCGTTTCATCATCCGAAGGTGGCGCATGATGTCGCCGAACGTCTTCCCAGCACCCGGCATCCCGACGACGAGTTCGCTGTGTCCCGTCTCGAGTTCCCACGGATTGATTCGGACTGGTGACCCGTTGTGACCGTGATAGCCGTATTCGATACCGTCGTCCATCATGAGGTAGTTCGACGAGAACGGGAACATCGCGCCGATCGCCTGATTCGTCAGTGTGGACATCCGATCGCGGCCGAGTTCGTTTGCTCCAAGCGGTGACACCGTTGCGAGGCCACGTTCCTGCCAGCGGCTCGCAACTTTGAGCGTACAGTTCGCCGGCGCATCCTTGATGATCGAGCGTAATCGAGTCGTCTGATTCTCGAGTTCTTGCTGACTTTCGGCAGCGAGGCGAATGAACACACCACCCCGGTAGAACGATGCTTTGTTCGCCCGAACGAGCGACCGCATGTACTTCGCCTGGTCGATATCGTCCTGCAGATCTTCGGCTTTGAGACTGTTCGAGTCGTGCTGGTTGATCTTCAAGTCCGAAATCCAGTCGGCCATCATGTCCTGGGCCGACTGACTATCGAACGGATCGAGGTGGATGCTGAGATCCGTCTGCAGATCGGTCTCGAGTAAGAGTCGCTCGAGGAGTCCATCCGACGGCTCTTCAGGGAATTGTTCGATCCAGAACGTACGGACGTATGTCTCGTCGTTGATCACGGCGTAGGTCGTTTCCCAGTCGATCGTCGAGGGAGCGATAACCGACTGGTGCATCGTCGACGTGTCTGGTAGCCGGTCATCGGAAGGAACCGGCGGATCATCGTCAGCGTCCTCGTCACTGTTCTCTTCGGCATGGTTGCTCGAGTTCGTGTCCGACAGATCGTCGTGTTCGTCCATTGCATCGAGGACGTCATCCGGGTCGGGCGTCGCTGGGACACCGTCGCTAATCCCGTGCGAGACGACCGGGAACGTACCGAGCGCGGTCGTGATATCAGCGTACTCTTCCGCTTGGCACGTCCAGTACTCCTTCGTGATCCGAGCGAGGTCGTATGCGTCGACAGGGCTAACTGAACACCGGTAGAGCGACGAGCCGCCACGGCGGAGCTGTGTGAGTCGAGACTCGAGTTGTTCTTCTTTGAGTCGCTCACGCTCGGAGTCGGTCAGATCATCGGTCTGGAACCGGTCGAAGAATCGGCCTAATGCGGGCATCTCTGCAAGATAGGCGAGGACACTATCGTCAGTTTCGTCGAAGTGCTCAATATCCGCATCGTTCACTGCAGTAATAAGGTAGTACTCGCGGATCGTGGTCGTCTCAGAGTCGATCTCCCTGTTTTCGGTCGTGTTCGCCGAAACGTATTCCTCGAGAAGCCGTTTCAAGACTGGACGCGAGCGAACGTCGACATCACCAAGTCGATCCTGGTGTGCACGGACAATCTCATCCTCATCGACCTCTCGACTGGTGACGTAGATCTTCACTGGAAAGTCGACAGTCGAGTTGGCAAACTCCGAGAGTGATTGAACGGCCTTCGCCCACGCATTGTCGTCCTCGAGAGCCATATTCGCTGGCTCGACTTTCATCGCTCCGACGAGTGCTCCGTCCGTTCGTTCGACAGCGTGGGGATACACCCGCTGTAAGCGGGTCAGGTAGCGAACCTCGCTGTTGTCCGCATCGCCGTGGGTATACTCCTTGTTCTTGATCGCCCAGCCGAAACGGGCAGCGAGCCACTCCGTGAGCCAGAGGTATCTGGGCTTGACCTTGTGGAGCAAGAACAGCAGCGTCGTGAGCATGATCCCGAAGCCCAGTACGGGAATCGTCAGTGCCGCCGGGACGAACGTCGCTGCAACAACGGTGACGAACGCCACTGCAAGGAACAGCATGAGTTCGCCGATCGTATAACCCCGGAAGAATGCCGTTGTGCCACCCAGTGACTGGTGGATCTTTCGCGCGTTATACTCATGGTCTGCTGTGTTCGTACTCATCGAAATCACCACCTCGAGACCTTCTCTTTCGTGTTTTTGAATCCACGCTTCGCTCGAGTCGATGTCTTCTGTGTCGCCTTGCGGGCATCATCTGCGGCTTTGTCACGCATGCGACCCGTCTTCGACTTCCGCAGGTTGTTGTATCGGCCGGCGTGAGTCTTCGTTGAGCGAGCCGAGGAGCCGAGTTTGTACGCTTTCGAGTTACCGCTCTCGAGTGTCGTCTGGCCGCTCTTCGTTACAGCACCAACCTGGTTGTCTGCGTATCCACGATGGACGTTTCGAGCACCACGGACAGCCTTTCCAGAGGTGCGCTTTGCCTTCGCAGCCCCAGATTTGGCTGCTGCAGGATTCGTTGCGGTAACACCTTTCTGGGCGATGGTCCGCATTGCCGGGCTACTCCAGTAGACCGTCATGACCATCGCAATAATCGCTGTAGGGATCAGTGCTAGTCCGATGAATAACGAAAAGAGACCCTTAACCGAGGTCTCGAGCCCGCCCACCTCCCATCCAATTCGGAAGAGGATCGCTGGCGGAATCCCAGCAAGCACTAATCCCGGGTAGACACCTGCAGCTTGACGTGCCATGTTCGCCGCTGGACTAAACGGCCAGGCTTCCATTGACCAGAGAACGCCCAGCAACGGCATTATTGGCGTTAATACGCAAAGAGCGATCCAGCGGAGAGCAACAACGAATCCTGCGATGACCAAGAAGAAGTTCGATATGACGACCATCGCAAGAATGGCAAACGTGCCTCCAAGAGAGGATTGGATAAGACCACCGAGCCCTGCTGACATCTCGTCAGTCGGGGCTATCGTCATTCCGACTGCGTCGATGAACTGCAGCGGAATCGATACCAGTGGAAACCAAACGAAGGTACTCATGAATACAAGTCCAAGTCGTCGCAGGAGCTGCTTTCTCCGATACTCGCTCATCGAACCCGCTCGGAGACCAACAAACGCAAAGCCGATGACTGTCATCATGATCGCTAACGGCATGATATACGAGAGGTACACGTCTTGATACAGACTCTCCCATGGCGTGTTGTCTGGAACTCCAACAACCATATATCCCGAATCCGATTTTGGGGTTGGAACTCCGACGATAGGTCCTAAAACCGCTTCATAGATATTATTGACAAGACCGAGAAGGGCATCGGTGAAATCTTCGATGACGTTCTCGATTGCGTTCTCAACCTCTTCTTGCAGCCATGCCATTCAATTCTCACCCTCACTAGGTGTGGATTCAGTAGAGCTGCCATCGCCGATGGTGATTTCACATGACTGGTCGCCTCCGTACTTGATTTGCTGAGTGTATGATGGGTCTGATCCGACCTGAACAACAGCCGTGACAGTCATCGGTTCTGTCTCAAGTTCGCTACAGTCTAGCGAGTGAACTGCACCGTCTGTCGCATAGACTGATCTCTTAGAATAGACTGTAGTCTCTCCCGGCGGCAAGCGCGTTTCATGGTAGTACGACTGCGATTCCTTGGACTGTAGTCGGGCGACTGGTGCCCCTGCCCATTCGAGTTCGGTGAGCAACGATGGAATTGTTCCTTTATTCTTGATTACGACAGCTGCATACTCATCCCAGACAGGCGAATTCTTGTCCCAGTCCATGTCGGGGTTCTCTGCCGCCCACAACACGTCCGTGATCGTACAATCTGCCTTGAGCGTGATCGTTGTCGTACCGAGCTGTTGGTCTCCATCGAGGGCAATTAACTCATATTCTCCGGCAGGAGTCTCATCTGATTCTCCGAAAATTTCGAACGACGTCTTGGTTTCGCCAGTCTCGAGACGCTGTTGATCGTGGAGTTCACCATCCGGATCGACGAGGTTGATGAACTCGACCGAAGCATCATCGGTTACTTCGATCTCGAGACTCTCTTCGACGATCTTGACGGAATTGAATACGTCGCTCCCGTCGGCACTAATTCCATTCCCGTCTGTACTATTGTTCGGGGAATCGGACTCCGACGTACAGCCAGCAAGAGCGGCTGTACTCACGCCGAGGCCAGCGAGGACTGATCGACGAGCGATACGACTCTCGTCCGTATGAGTGTCTTCTGTCATTGTTGAGTTGTAAGTCCGAGAAACGTGCCTCCAGACAGGTAGTCAAAGCCGTAAACGGCTAGCGCGACCGGCAGGAACCAGAGGAGCGTTACGAGGACTAACTGAACGAGTTTCTGGAAGGCAGGATACTTCGGGGGAACCTTCGCACGGTCCTCCGCTGTGCCGTACAGGTGGTCTGCACGCCACCACTCCGCTGGGACGTACTGACCATCAACGAGCAAGGACGGCCGCCCCTCAAGTTCGAGAACGGCCATTCCACTGGCGTTCACAGCGGCCGACTGATTACCGACTTCGACTCGCCCAGTCGTAATCGGATCGCTGGTCGCGTTCTCTGTCACCGTTGCCTGAACGAGGACTCCTGTCGAGTTCGCTTCGAGGACCGTCAACTCGAGGTTCGTTTCGCGAACGGTTCCGTTATCATCGATCGAGACTGTCCGTGACTGGCCGCGAACGATGCCGTGAACGGCCACTTCATCGACGGTTGCTACTGGAAGCGTTCGCGATTGGACAGCGATCGATGTCGTGTTCACATAGCGATCGGCAGTCGCAATATCGATCCTGTTCGGGAGTGATGGCCCCTCTTGTTCGCTTCCCCACGTCTCTTCGATCGCTACTGGTGGCTCAGCATTATCCGTCGCCGTGCTCGAGATATCCGGTTGTTTTTGCGTGGGTATGGCATGGACCTGTGCTGGGCGAACGGTCGAATCCGTGCGGGTGGTGTCCGTCTCTGTCCGGGACACCATCGTCTGCCAGCCGTCGACTCCGGCGGAGTAGAACCGCCAGTTTCCTCGAAGACGAGTCTCACTGTCGATATCGATTGCTGACCACGTGGTACCTGGATGGACGACGACACCGGTGCGGTTCTCGTCGCTCTCGAACGTCACTCGTGTTCCGCTACTCTCGTCGAATTGAGTAACGACTGTCTGGCGAGAGTCGGCTGCTGTTACCTGCTCAGTGGGATATTCGGTTTCAATCTCCCACTCTCCGCCACAGGACTCTGTAGTACTGTTGTACTCCTCGCACGTTCGCATTTCGTGACGAAGGCGAACAGAAACGTCAACCTCGATGGAGAGGTTCTGCGTCCCTGACAGCCCACTGTACTCGAGTGTGGATCGATGGTTATTGTCGGAGTCAAGGACCCGATCGTCCACCTGTAGTTCGACACTGTCGATATCAGTCTCGGCAATCGACCATCGGTCGCGGACCGATCCATTGGGATCGTCGTCCGGAACACGGACTCGATAATCGGTAATCGCGAGGATCTCTCCGTCTGGAGCGATGTATCGGGTGGAGTTATTCCCCGAATGCAACACCGTCGACGGCTGGACTGCAACGATGCTCGCATACGCATCCCTGATGTAGAGCCCGTTCTCGAGTTGTGCACCCTCGGGATGAATCGACGTTTCCTCGTCGCCGGGAGCAAAGTCCTGAATATCACCGCTGTTCCAGGTCTCGACGTCTCCCATCGGTTGTTCGAACGGAACGTCTGTCGAGCCAGCAAGTCGGGTGGAAAACTCCGCAGCGGAGGACACGTTGGCCTCGAATTCGTCACTCGAGCGGTTCCTCTGCTCGAGGTCTTCCGACCACAACAGTGGGAACCGCGTCTCGCTCACACCATACGCAGGTCCGTCATCGGGGATCACCGTACTCGAGTTTGGCTCAGCTGCAGAGGCTCCTGCAGTCAGGCAAACAATGCCCCCGCTCGCAGCGAGGAGCGTAAGGGCGATGACGATCGGACGTGGCGTGGTCATTGGCTTCAGTCAAATGCGCCGTTTAGTGGGTTAGAACGGCCGCACACAGTCTGAAAAGCCAAATCCCATCTGACTGCCGACCTTGTCGATGAGTTCTGGTGAGATCAGGGCAAGGACGATGATCCCGAACCCGATACCCGACATTACGAGCCTCTCCTTGGCTTGGTTCTTCTTCTCTGGATTCCCACCAGCACGCATGTATGAAAGACCAGACCGACCAACGTAGAATCCGGTTGCAGGAAGTCCGAGACCGGCAACGGCGCCAAAGACGATCCCGATTCCAGTCTCGACACCGGTCCCACAGTAGACGTCTCCGACCTCCGACTGCGCAGCTACTGACCCAGAGATGACGATCAAAAACACGAGCCACACTGCCAGTGGCTGGATTGTTGACCTAATCTGGCCGAACAACCGGCGAGTCCGGGTCGAGAAACTGAATACCGAATGAGGGCATTTGGTGACCGATTCGGATGACTCACGAGGTGAAGTATCACTCATAATGGTGGATATTTGGACGTCGTGTTCCCAGCAGCGTCTCGAGATCAACGATCTCAGTCGCTGATTCGGACAGCTCATCCCACATGGAGTTGCTCCCACGACGGGTGATATTGCAATGGGCTATCAGCCCAGTCACTGCTTTGTAAGCCAGTCCAGACGTACTGGGGCTGGTCGTCTGTCTGAGAAACCACGCGTCGGCAGTCTGGCCTCCAGCTATCGTATTGAGTATGTTACGTAGTATTCCACTTGATTCCATACCTAACATCATCTCTTTAGTAGTTGGAATAAATAAATATTTCCATAGCCTATCACCGATATGAGTCCCCATCGTACCATCCGAAGGTGGAGGTTCTGGTGAATAAGTCGATGAACGACAACGAGGCATGGGCCGATCGTCACGAGGTGACCGAGCAGATCAAGGAGACGCTGTTGAACGCGCTGTACTGGGAAGACATCTCGCTTGGTCCCGACGGCAGCAGCGTCTACGTCGCGGACGACCACTTCGACGCGGTCGCTCGAGACGAGCCGGGCGAACTGTACGAAGACCCGCCGCCGCGCCTCGAGGCGAAGACAGACCACCTGTTGATGACGACGCTGCGAGATATGGGCGAGATCGCTCGCGACGTGTCCGAGACAGTTGTGACTGAGGCGGTGCGACCGTCGACGATCTCGCCGACCAGCTGGGAAGCATCCCGCGACGATCTATCGAGCGATCGACGACCTCGGCGAGATGCTCGAGTTAAACTAGGGCGGCGTATCGTTCCAGGCCCGGAAGTACCGCGAGGAACTGCGAGCGCTCGTCGAGCCCGCCGAGTACGCGATCGAGAGCTACGCCGATCGGATGCAGCACATCATGGGCTTGGCCGATCACGTCGCCGAGTCTTCTCCCTTCTAGAGTGGCTCGCGAAGAACGGGGCCGACCTCGAGTTCGATAATCAGGGCGAGCCCCGACGGATGCGGATCGATACTCTCCTGACTGAAGGCCGATATAGTAACAGTTAGAACTTTCTACTCAGAGACTGTTGCCAAACGCAGTGGATCATCTCGACGAGATCTCTGTCGAGGAATTGCAAGATGCTCTCGACAACGTGGAGGGAAAGAAGCCGACACAACGTCTCTTAGCAGCAATAGTACAAAAACGGCGTTACGCAGACTGAACTAGCCGAGTGGTACGACGTTCAGCGACGGACGATCTATAGCTGGCTCAAGCGACTCGTCGGTGCCGAGTCGCTTGAGCAGGCCGTTACTGATGCTCACTGATCTGGGAGAAACCGAAAACTCTCAGAAAACGAGCAACAAGAATTTGAAGAAACTATCCACGAATCTCCTAGGGAAGTTGGGGTTGACGCACCGGCGTGGACGCCAGCGCTCGTCCAGCAGTATCTCGACGAAATGTACGATGACGAATACTCAATCCCGAGTTGCCGGCGGTTACTCAAAGAAGCGGGATTGAGCTATCAAAAACCACGCCGTACAGCTGCCGAGTCAGAGGCTAACGAGCAAGAAACATTCCGCGAGGAACTCAAAAAAGCGGCGGGAAATGGACGCCACAGTAGTTTGTCTCGATCAAACCAAGAAATCCGTCCAAATTGAGCCGCGTGCCGCGTGGTTTCCGCGCGGCACGCGGCCATCTGTCGAATTATCTGGGTAACGTGATTGGACGTGTTTGTTGGGCGCGATCACCGAAGACGGTGATCGCTTTTTTGCTCGATTCGAAGAGTACGTGACTAGCGACCATGCAAAACATTTCACTCTCGCGTTATACAAAGAGTTTGAAGATGACTTGATCGTCGTACTAGATGGAGCACTGTACTTTCAGGCGTCGGCCGTCACGGACCTGGCGGCCCGTGACGACCTCGCCTTCGTCACGTTACCGGCGTATTCTACCGGACTAAATCCAGTCGAAGAGTGTTGAGACAATTGCAAACGGCTCTCAGTAACCGATTCTTTGAGTCACTTACCGAGCTTACAACAGCGATCGACAACGCCCTCAACCAACTCTCGGCCCCAAAGATGAGTGATTATTTCTAATGTCTACTATAGACACTACCAGTGAGACTCGCCTCGAGAGCGCGATGACTATCACCGATGGCAGACATTCACCGTGAAAGATAAGGAATGCGGCCGTCAAGGCGGGAATCTTATTATCCAACCATCCTGAATGGTGGATGACTAATAGTATCATATGGTTATTACTAATAATAACGTAATATCTCGTCGATGAGAGAATGTTATACGTCCCGGCGTAAAGAGATCGATCTCGAGACCGATTAATTACATTCATACACTTGTAAAACAAGTGCCCTGGGACTGTCGCATGTGTGTCCAGTTTCGTTACCATTCAACATTGTTGAACAAGCCGAACCGCTTTACGCATTTTGGAGAGCGGGAACTTGAGGAGGAGAAACGACGATTCCAGTCGAAAATGTCAGAAATGGAAGCGGAACTCGAGAAATTAGACGCTGAAGTCGAGGAAACGCGAGAGGAGAAGGAAAAGTACGAAGAGAAGATAGAAGAGCTGCAATCGAAACAACGGAATTCCAGAACGTGAAGCGTCGGATTGAATCCGAATGCGAGAGCCTCGAGAACCTCGAGGACGAGCTTGAAGAGCTGATGGACGACCTGCCCAGTCGAGACGAGATCTCCGACGAACGTATTTCGCAAATCGAACAGGAGATTCAGCGCCTCCGCGGACAGGTGCAGCGGATCGATTTGACGGCCGGCGATCTCCAGTCAGTCATCCAGTTCAACGAGCAATTCTTGGAGGAGGGACAGCCGGACTTCCTTGAGGGGTTCGAGGACGATCGGTCACCCAGTGGCGAAATCACTGATAAACTCGTCGATGATACTGAAGAGGTCGTCTGCTGGACGTGTGGAAGCAAGGTCGAGCGATCTCAAATCGAGGAGACGCTCGACCGGTTGCGGACCATCCGAAACAACACGATAAGCGATAGGCAGCCCCTCAAAAGCCAGATTGACGAATTAAAGGACGAAAAGTCGACGCTAGAGAGCGAACAGCGGAAAGCCGAACAAATACGACAGAAGATCACGGACGTCGAGGCCGAGATCCACCGCCGCGAGGAGACGTTAGAGACCCTCCGAGAGCGCAAAGCGGAGCCCTCAGAGACGATCGACGGACTCGGTGCGGAAGTAGACGAGTTCGAAGGCACTGATCAGAACGAGATACTCGAGGTACAGAGGGAAACGAGTCGGCTCAAAGTTGAACTGAGTCACCTCGAGGGAGAACTCGCTGGCATCGAAGATGAGATCACGACCGAACTAGTTGACCTTCGAACACATGTCGAAGATTTACAACAGCAGGCCATCGAGGAGTTTGACAACCACATGGCTGCCGTTCTCGAGCAACTCGACTACGATAATCTCGAGCGCATTTGGATCGAACAGACGGAAACCGAAGTCCGAGAAAGGCGCCGAAAGGTGGTGAAGGATCGGTTCGACCTTCACATCGTTCGCAGTACCGGTTCGGGAACCGTCTACGAGGACACGGTCGATCACCTGAGCGAGAGTGAACGGGAGGTGACCGGGCTCGTATTCGCTCTTGCCGGGTACCTTGTCCACGACGTCTACGATCACGTTCCGTTCATGCTACTGGACTCCATCGAAGCCATCGACTCGAACCGAATCGCACGACTCGTCGACTACCTAGCGGGATATGCGGGCTATCTGGTGGTTGCACTGCTCGAGGAAGACGCGGCTGTGCTGGACGACAGCTATCCTCGAATCGAAATGATCTAACCGTCCCTGTCCCGTTTTTCGACTCTGCGTGTCACGTTCCCCGGTCAGAAACGCGCGAGCGCCGTTTTCGGTTCGGCTTCACGTTCGGTCCGATCGCGTGTCCGTCCGACCGAACCGATACCGATCACCGAGGGCGACCTCCGCTCGGGTCTCCCGCGTACACTGTTGACTCTGACGTGGATCCGTGTCCCACCGGTCCGTATCCGTCGAGACAGGCTGTTACTAATATGAAATAGACACACATAGTTATTTATTCCAATAATGTCCATTTTAATGCAGTGCATAGAGAACAGTCTCGATGTTTCCTCAAATTATCCCCTCTCCCATTCACACTTCAACTTTTTATGCTGTCAGCGAGTTACACTGTGGGTAACTCACACGGTGGCGCGTATACGGCGGTAATATAGCGTGTTGTGCCGATCGACAGCGATAGTGACGAGTAGATCGGGATTGTACAATTGAAGACGAGCAGGGAGAATTTTCAGTCTCTCATCCGAATCGAATGGGAGAGTCGCGAGGATGGAGGTCGCTCTCACCGAGGGAACGAGAGCGAGAACCGATACAATTGGGGACAAACGATGGTGCTCTCACGATTTTCGCGTCAGGTAGGTATCGAGTGTCGTTGCCGGCTTCCGGCTCTCAGGAATGAGTGAGATTCAGTTCGATCTCGTTGACCAAGCTCCTCATCGTCTCGATAACCTCCTTGGTTTTCTTTTGCTTCCGTAATCTGTGTACTGGACCGGAAACGGCGCACGCACCGATGACGTCCTGATCCGGCGTACTGACGGGAACCGCGATAGAGTAGAGCCCCTTCGTGCTTTCCTGATTGTTGATGGCGTACCCCTTACTACGGATTTCTTCTAACTCTTCGTAAAGCGACTCTTTGCTAGTAATCGTGTTTTCCGTGGCAGCGAAAAGTCCGTATTGATCGATGATCTCCTCCACCTCGGACTTCGGCATGGACGCGAGCATCGTTTTTCCCGATGCGACCTGATGAATCGGGTATCGGTATCCGATACGTGCACGGGTTAAGACGCCTTGATGCCCCGACTCTCTGTATATGATCACGGTGTGCCCTCCTTCGCGGACCATGTACTGAACTATCTCACCCGTCTTCTCTGCGGCCTCGACCATTCTCGGTTTGATAATTCTCGTCCCATCGATCTGATCGCGGACGAATCCCCCGAAGTCCAGATACCGTAGACTGAGTCGATACTTGTTTTCCTCTCTCATAACGAACCCGTGCTTCTGGAGCGTCTGTAGATGTTTATAAACATTTGCCCTCGAATTGTCTGTCGCGTCAGCTAATTCGCTGACTTTTGGCGACTCGAACTCCATTAACGATTCGAGTATCGTTATCGACGTTTCCACGGATTTTATCGTCCTCGTTCCGGAACCGGGGTCTGAGTTCGAATCGGTCATGCCTACCACTATCAAACATGCTTCACCCACTTATTGTTTCCTGTGAGTAACAATAATTGGCGTCCAGTTCACGATGTGATATCACCAGTAGTCGGATTCCACGCCCCGTTGCCCTCGCGATCTCTCTTCATCGGGACGGAGCCTCGTCGCTTCTCATCTCGTAGCCGTTCTTTGGATACCGAGACCAGTCTCGTAGCGAGACGACGGGTTACTCCCGAGCGTGCCACACGATTATTTAGCGCTCGTCCGTACCATCTCTCCGTCAGCTGGAAGCGTGCCTCGGTCCCCGCTCAGCGAGCTGCACCGCTCTCGACTTCTCTGCTGGTCCTGCCAGTGGACGATACAGCGTTGTCCCGCCCGAGATGCATATAGTGTAAATAATTGAACAGTATTTTTAAATAGCAAGGCATGGCAACAAGCTCCATGGGGTTTGATAGCGATCGACGCGACGTAGTGAAAGGTATCGCAGGGATCGGACTGGCCGGTATAGCAGGCTGTATGGGCGGCAGTGGCGGGGGTTCGAACGGCATCGCTATCGGTCACACTGGTGAGGGATCGATTGCCGGCGGCGTCGCACTTTCGATCCAGCGCGTGATGAACGAGCATTCCGACGAAATCGATGTTGCACCGGAAGGGACCGGTGGCGATCCGTCATCGGTCCGTCTCCTCGAACAGAGTGAACTCGAAGGCGCCGTTATGGGTCCCTACAGCATCCTCTTCGCCGAGGAGGGAACGACGCCGTTCGCCGAACAACAGCCTGATCCGGAGCAGTTACCGCTTCAGTGCTTCTCCGGCGCACTAATCAACGGAATGTGGCTGGCGAGAGAGGATACGGACCTCGAAACGACCGACGACCTTATCGACAGCGATGCCCAGATCTGGGCCCTCGATCCGGAGTGGGGATTTTACTCCCTCGTCCGGCAGATTCTCAACCAAGTCGAGCTCGATAGTGGTGAGACGTTCTGGGAGAATATCGAGGACCGGCTGGTCAACGTGTCCAGTTCCGACGCTGCAGGTGCGATCGAGGAAGGGAGGATCGACGCGGCGATGACGCTCGGTTCGAGTTACAGGGGACTCCCCTCGTACGCCGCCGAAAAAGATGCGCGCGCTGATTTGAAAGCGCTCAAGCAGTCCGAGAGCATCTACGAGACCGTCGATTCACACCCCGCGATGACAGCCGAATACGTCTCCCCGGACGTCTGGGGCTGGGAGCAGGACCTCGGAGTAGACGAGATGCTGTCCTGGTCGACGCCCCACACGCTGTGGCTCTCTGAGGACGTCGAAGCCGACGTCGCGTACGATATCATGTCGACGGTTCACGAGAACGGCGAAATGTACACGAACACGGCGGAGACGAACCTCGACCTGACTGCCATCGAAGACATGGGGTACGTCTATGGGGACTTCCCGTTCCACCCCGGAGCGCGCGATTTCCTCCAGGAGAACGACCTCTGGGAGGATAGCTACGAAGTGGGCCGTTGAAGACGAGATGCAGTTCCCTTCTTCGCTGGAATCGAACCGCTATCTGTCTCGCTGACGGTTCGTTGTTCTGTCCGTCCGGGGTCGATACACCGTCACGGGCGGACAACCCGATCCGATAGATAACTCGGTTGCGGTTGCCGTCGAATCCAGGAATAGCTACGAGCTGTGCACAGTCGCTCGAGCATACGTGGCCGAGTACGATGGCGAACACCGGACCGGGAATTCGAAGAGAGATGCGGAGCATCCCGTTTCCGTCCCGGCTCCAACCCGAGTGCACCAGTCGATGCCGGATGGGGGGACGCGTTTTCCGCGCCGGTGTCTACCGTGCTTACTCGTACGATCGCTTCCGCGTGCTCTTATCGGAAATATACTCCCAGTCGTACGTGACGCCGAGGCCCGGTCCGTTCGGGACGGTGACATACCCGTGGTCGTCAACGGCGTCTATCCCGTCCCCGTATTCGCCCTTGTAGACGGGCGGGTCGTGAGTGACCGAGTGATTCGGGTGGGCGAGGCCGAGTTCGTAGTAGTTCGTGTTTCGGACGGCGGCGATACAGTGGCGTTGGGCGGGACCACAGATGTGGTACTCGACGTCGAGACCGAGCCCCTCGGCGACCCGCGATATCTTCATTGCGCCCGTAATCCCGGCGTCGTACTCTGGATCCGTTCGGAGAAAGGTCGTCGCCTCGTTGACCGCGAAGTCGGTGTGGGGCTCGAGTCCCCGAACGTGCTCCGTCTGGAGAAGCGGCGTTTCGATTTGGTTCTTCAGCGTTTTGCTCCCGTGCTGGGAGGTGCCGAAATCGCGACCGGGATCTTCGAGCCAGAGGAACCCCTGTTCGTCGCAGGCCTTCCCGACTTTGAGAACGTCACCAAAGGTTTCCAGTTGGCCGACCGGATCGTACATGAGGTCCATCTCGTCGCCCACGCGGTCGCCCACCGCGTGGATCAGGTCGACTTCGCGTTCCACGTCAAGGCTCGACGCCTTCGCTCGCCATCCGTGGAGTTTGAACGCGGGAAAGCCGGCGTCGAGACACTCTTCGGCGAAGTCCGCGTACGCTGCTGGCGAATCGAGACCGCCGTTATCGTCCCCGAACGCCGTCGACGCATACGTCGGGATTTCGGTCCGGTACGTTCCGAGTAGTTGGTGTATCGGAGCGTCGTGAAACTTCCCGGCGATGTCCCAGAGGGCGATGTCGATCGGTCCGATTCCCATCCGATCGTACTTCCGCAGGATCAGCCTGAACTGGTTCCAGTGTTTCTCTCGTTCGAGCGGATTCTTCCCGACGAGATACGGCGCGATCGAATCGATCTGTGCGAGTGCCGGTCCCGGTGGAGAGTTCAACGAGACGAACGTGCCGTCGATATCGGCGTCTGTCTGGATTCGAACCGCCAATACCGTCCGCTCATACGAGCTGTCCGGGCTGTATCCCGGATAAAACGAATCCAACGGCTTCTCCATATTCTCTATCGGATAGGTGAACTCGATACACTCGATGCCCGTTACTGTCGGTGACATACCACACGGGTTTCACACCTGACTATAATATTTGATCGGCGGTGGTCTGATCGCGCGTTCTACGGCGAGACTATACGGACGGAATACGGCTACCGGCCAGGAGACCGTCTACGTAAACACTCGAGGGCCCGTTCAGGTGGGAGAACGTCCCGTCTACGGGCTAGGTAAATTATTTGGTGGTTCATCTGGCAATGAGTAGCATGGGTATCAAACGCACCCTCTCAGGAGACCGGTTAGCGTTGACAGCCGACCGCTCTCCCGAGACGCGAGATGTGGAGATAACGGACATACAGACGGCAGTGGTCGGAGAGAGCGGGGAGTACGGGAGTTTCCTCTGGACGTTCGTCCGCGTTTACACCGACGCAGGTATCGTCGGAACCGGCGAAGCGTTCCCGGCCGGCGGGGTACCTCGTGACGTCGAGCGGATGAAACCGTTGCTCGTCGGCGAGAACCCGATGGATATTGATCGGCTGTGCGAGCAACTGTACGAACGGATGACCCTCGAGGGATCGATCGGCGGAACGATCGTGTCGGCGATCTCAGGGATCGAAATCGCGCTCCACGATATCGCTGGGAAATCCTGAACGTTCCGGCGTACCAGCTGCTGGGCGGGAAATATCGCGACGAGATCCGATGCTACTGCGACTGTGAACACGAGCGCGGATGGGATCCCGCCGATTTCGCTGACGAAGCCGAGCGAACCATCGACGAGCACGGATTCGACGCGGTCAAGTTCAACTTCGATCTCCACAGCGGCATCGAGAAGGATTACGCGAACCGACACCTCCGACCGCCAGAGATCGATCACCGCCGGGCCATCGCGGAGGCGGTCACCGAGCGCGTCAGTGACCGCGCCGACGTCGCCTTCGACTGCCACTGGGGATTCACTGTCGAGTCGGCCAAGCGGCTCGCGAAGGCGATCGAACCGTACGATGTCTGGTGGTTAGAAGATCCCGTTCCGCCCGAGAATACCGAGGTGCAGACCGACGTGACCGATGCGACGTCCACGACGATTGCGACTGGTGAAAATCACTCTCGGAAGGAGGGGGTCCAGCCGCTGGTGACCTCGGGGGCGGCCGATGTCCTCCACATCGACGTTCCGAAGGTCGGTGGAATGCGGGAGACGCAGAAAATTGCGAGCATGGCCGACACCTACGCGATGCCGATGGCGATGCACAACCTGAGTTCACCCGTCGGAACGATGGCAAGTGCGCACGTCGCGGCAGCGATCCCGAACTTCCTGGCGCTGGAGTTTCACTCGTACGACATTCCGGAATGGCACGACCTCGTCGAGGAACCGGTGTTGACCGATGGATCCGTCAACGTACCCGAACGTGCCGGTCTCGGTCTCACGCTCGATCTGGATACCGTCGAGGAGCACCTGGCGTCAGGCGAATCGATGTTCGACGAGGTGTAACGCCATGCGTGTTGAACGACTCGGCATCCACGAATCGGTACGAACCGTCTTTCCCCCGAGGAGCTCGCCGATCACCTCGCTGATTCGGATCCCGACGTCGAGGTCGTCGCAGACGACGAAATCGATCAGTGCGATGCGCTCGTGACCTTCGCGTACAAGGATCACTTCCTGGACTGCGGTCTCAGCTGGCTCCATTCGATTCAATCTGGCGTTGATCAGTTCCCCTTCGACGACTTGGAAACGAACGATATCGTGCTCACCAACAGCACGGGCATTCACACTGACAGCGTCGGCGAGACCGTTATCGGGTACATGCTCATGTTCGCACGACTCCTGCATCGGTACCGCTGGAGTCAACGCGACCGTGTCTGGGATCGGCCGAACTGGAACGAACCGCACACGCTTGAGGGATCGTCGCTCTGCGTCGTTGGGCTCGGCACGCTCGGCGTCGCCGTAGCTGAACGTGCATCAGCCCTCGGAATGGACGTTTCGGGCGTAAAGCGAACGGTCGAACCCGTCAGATGCGTCGATCGAGTGTATCCGCCCGATGAACTCGAAACCGCGATCGCCGATAGCCATTTCGTGGCCCTCGCTGTTCCACTCATCGACGAGACGAGGCGGTTAATCGGGAAACGCGAACTGGAGACGATGCGTCAGGGCGCCTATCTCATCAACGTCTCTCGGGGTCGCGTCGTCGATCAGGATGCGCTTGTCGAGGCACTTCGAGAGGAGGACATCGCTGGCGCTGCGCTCGACGTCTTCGAGACCGAACCTCTCCCGTCCGAGTCGCCGCTCTGGGAGATGGAAACGTCATCGTAACCCCTCACACGGCAGCTCATACGCGCGATTACTACGTTCGAGTTGGGGAAGTACTCCGGGATAATCTCTCGCGCCTGCCGACAGAGCGGTCGTTGCGGAACAGAGTGGTCTAATATCGCCACCGGTAGCTGCCCCAACATACTTTTCCTGACAAATCCGAATTGTTTTGTACCATCGTGTGTGAGTGTTTCACATGCTAGATGGTGTAAAAGTACTCAGTACCAGTGTCTACCTTGCCGGCCCATTCGCAACTCGCATGCTCGCCGACCTCGGTGCAGACGTTATCAAGGTCGAACATGTCGATAAGGGTGACCAATATCGCTATCTGGGGCATTCCTACGACGAGGGGACACCCGACGATCTCACATACAGATTCATGCAGTACAATCGCGGGAAAGAGAGCATCGGACTGGACCTGAAATCGGAGCGGGGCAAGGAAATATTCAAGTCGCTCTCTGAGGAGAGCGACATCCTTCTCGAGAACCTCCGGCCGAAACAGATGCAGAAGTTCGGACTCGGCTACGAGACGATCAGCGCACTGAACGAGGACATCGTGTACTGTTCGCTGTCCGGGTACGGTGAGACGGGACCGTACAGCGATCGGGGCGGAGTCGACACGCTCATCCAAGCGATGAGCGGTGTCGTCCATCAGAACAGTGCCGACGCCGACCAACCCAGCCTGACCGGCATCTACATCGCCGACATTACGGGAAGTATGTACGCGACGATCTCGGTCCTGGCCGGATTGGTATCGAGATACAACGGGCACGGCGGCACGCACATCGATCTCTCGCTGATGGACGGGCTCGTCTCGCTTCTCAACCACGAGGCCGCCCAGTACTCTTCCGAGGGGAGTGCACCGCCGGAGATCAAGTCGAGCCTCGTCCCACAGGGAGTCTACGAGACCGAGGACGGTGCCGTCGCGTTGAACGTCCTCGACCAGCACTGGACCGCGTTCTGTGACATCCTCGGATTCGACGACTGGATCGAGTCCGGCGAACTCGACGATCCGTGGGCTCGCCAGGAGTCGAAGGAGCGGGTCGATAGCCGAGTCCAGTCTGTGATGAAGACTCGCCCGACGGACGCGTGGCTCGATGAGTTGCTAGAAGCAGACATTCTCGCTGCCCCGGTCAAAACGGTCGACGAGGCCTTTGCGAACGAGTCGATCCAACACCGCGATATCGTCCGAGAGGTTTCCGATGAGGCGATTGGGTCCTACACAGAACTCGACTTCCCGGCCCTCTTCTCGAACTACACGACCACTAGCGATGACGTCCCGCGGTTCGGAGAACATACGCCGTCGATTCTCGCCGAGTTGGGATACTCCGAAGACGAGATCGCAGAGCTGTACGTCGACGGCGTCGTCAGCGACTACACAGAAACCTGAGACCGTCGAACGCGATCGCTACGGGTAGTTCTCGAATTCGTCGCGCTCGATCCCGGATCGAAGCACTTCTTTCGTCTTCGCGTACGCCGACGGGTCGTAGTCGACCAGCTGGTCGAGCAGCTTCCTCGCCCGATCTTCGACGTTCGCTTCCGGGACGACGTCCGAGACGATACCCCACTCGAGGGCCCGTTCGGGCTGGATGGCGTCGCCTTTGAGCGCGATCTCTCGAGCGATGTTTCCGCCGACCGCTGTCTCTAACATCGCTGTCGAATAGCCGGACGTCACTCCGTACTTGATTTCCGGTTTGAGAAGTTTCGTCTCCTCGCCGGCGACGGTGAAATCGCACACCATCGCCAGTTGAAATCCCGCGCCGACTGCGCCGCCTTTGGCGGCCATGACCGTCGGTCTGGGGTAAGCCTCCAGCTGCTCGTATACTTCGTTTATACCCTCTATCAGCTCCCGTTTCCGTCTCTCGTCGTCTCCGCCGACAATCGCTGTATCCGCTCCGGCAGTCGTTACGGATCCGTTGCCCGTCAGCAGAATTCCGTGCTGCGGATCGTCGTTCAGTTCGGACAGGAGGTCACGCAGCGAAGTGATCAGTTCGACGTTCAGCGCATTTCGTTTGTCCGGTCTATCGAGTTCGATGACGAGGACGTCCTCGTCTTCCGTTACGGTCACTGATTCGACATCAGTCTCAACCATACCAGTACGGTATCACACCGGGAGTAATAAGATTCATGTAGAAATACTGGTATCTCGGAGGTTTTAATTCCTCGGGCATAGTTACCTTTTACCATGATAGGGAAAGATACGACTCTCTCGGACGGTGAACAACAGTACCTCTCGGACGCTATCGATACGCTCGAGAACGAGATCCTCGTCGGTCGGCTCGGCTCCGATCACTTCGAGGATCTCGACAATAACGAGGAGTCCCGTGGAGACTGGGCCGAGTACATGCGCCGGATGGGGGAGCACGATTTCCTCGGTATCGCAATCCCCGAATCCGAGGACGGCCCCGGCGGGACGTTCGTCGAAACGGTGCTGGCCGAACAGTCGATCGGATACGCCGGGACGATCGTCCACGCCTGTCAAGCGTCGCTGACCCAACACATCGGCCACACGCTGTACAACCACGGGAACGAACATCTCAGGGAGGCGTACCTCGAACCGATGCTCGACGGCGAACTGATCGTTTCGCAGGCGTACACGGAACCGTCGAGCGGAACTGATCTCGCACGCGTGGATACGACGGCTGAGAAGGTGGGCGACGAGTGGATCCTCGATGGTCAGAAGCGATTTATCGATTTCGCGAAGTACGGTGACCTCTACTTCCTGCCCGCTCGGACGAGTGGCGAAGACGGCGACCGCGAAGGGATTTCACTGTTCGTCATCGACGGCGACGCCGATGGCATCCAGCTTGTCGACGATCAGTCCGACTGGCACGGCTTCCGGGGGACGGGCGCAGCGTGGATGACGTTCGATAACGTCCACGTCCCCGAGGAGAACATAGTGGGAGAGGAAGGGAGTGCTTGGCCGTACATGACCAACGAACTCAACCTCGAACACCTTACCGTCGCCCGTTACTGTCTCGGTGCGAGTCAGAAGGCCCTCGAAGTCGCTGCGGACTACACCAGCAACCGCGAAGTCAACGAACGCCCCATTTCGGAGTACCAGGGAGTCAACCACAAGGTCGCTGAGATGGCAACGAAGCTCGATGCCGCGTACCTACTCAATACCCGGGCAGCGCGCATGCTCGATGAAGATGGTATTTCGGCCGGACGGATGGAGGGGGCGATGGCTAAGTGGTATGGAAACGACTTGGCCCACGAAATCGCTGACACCTGCATTCAGATCATGGGCGGGATCGCGACGACGGACAAGTATCCGATCGAACGGACCCAGCGCGACGTCCGGGCCGGCCGATTCCTCGGCGGTGCGAGTGAGGTGATGAAAAGTGTCGTCCAGCATTATGCGTACAAAGTGCTCGCGAGCGATGATTTCAACTCGGACTACGTCGGCAACGAACTCGACGAGGTACCGTGGAGCGACGAGGATCCGCCATCGAAACTCGCGCCGACTGATAACTGACGCGCTCATCGAGCGGGCGTTCCTCGTATCCGCGGACAGGAGCAACGAACGACAAGGTCCGAAGTATTTCCACTGCTATCGAACCAAGAGGTAGAGGCGGAGAGCCCCGTCGGTGATCAGTCGGTACCTTCGCGGTGAACGTACTGATCGGGCTCCGGGCGGTACGTATTGGCGTAGGACTCGAAGGCCGACTCGTCGAGTTCGACTCCGAGTCCCGGCTTCTCCGGTGGGATCAGATCACCATCTTCCCACTCGATACCGTCTTTCAGGATCCGGTTATGGAATCCGCCCCACGACTCGAGGCTCTCCTGCATGAGATAGTTCGGCGTACACGCACACAACTGGATGCTTGCCGCACCCGCGATCGGGCCGGCAAACATCCATGGAGCCATCTGCGCGTAGTTGGCTTGCGCGATCGCGGCCATTTTCCGAGCTTCGAGTATCCCCGTGAGCCCCACGTTCGGTTGCACGATTCGAACGCCGTTCTCGACAGCCTGGGACATCTGGTGGACGGTCAACAGTCGCTCGCCCGTCGCGACAGGAATGGTCGTCGACGATGCGACCTTCTGCAGTTCGCCGAAGTTTTCCGGCGGAACCGGTTCCTCGAACCACAGTGGATCGTACGGTTCGAGACGAGCAGCGAGCCGGCGGGCGATATTCGTGGGCAACTGTCCGTGTGTCCCAATCAGAATGTCCGCTTCGTCACCGATCTCTTCACGGACGGCTTCGACCGCCGACTCTGCGTACTCGAGTTCGTCGTACCGAACGTCTCTGGGGCCGTCGATCGGCCGGACGGGATCGAGCTTGATGGCAGTGAAACCCTGGTCGACGTAGTGCCGGGCTGCCTCGGCTGCCTCCTCTGGCGGCGCAGGTGGTTGCCATTTGTAGTGGATGTACGTGTATGACCGGATCCGATCGTTGACCTTCCCGCCCAGAAGATTGTATACCGGTTGTCCCGCCACTTTGCCCATGATATCCCAACAGGCCATCTCTATCGCACCAATGACCATCGCTTGAACAGGACCGGGAACGTGGAGGAAGTGGTAATCGTTGTACATACGCTGGCGTAACTTCTCTACGTGGAAGGGATTCATTCCGATGGCAAATCGCTCCAGGTCCTCTAGCGCCTGTACTGTGGTTCTGGCCCGGAATAGTGTCCAGTTGCATTCGCCCAGTCCGACGATCCCTTCGTCCGTCTCGACCTCGATAAATATCCAGTTCGTCTTGTTCCAGAAGTGTCCGTCCTCGACTACACCCTCACCGTCCGGTGGAATCGACACTATACGCGGCTCGATGCTAGTTATCTCCATGCGATGATGTGACATACTACCATGATATATATTAAACCTTTCCCGAGATGGGGTTTCGATCCACCGAAAATTACGGTGGCGTCTCGGGGCTCCCTGCGTTTGAGTCCGTAGATGTCTTCGGCGAACCCACAGCGGAATCAGCCTGAGCTAGCTCGGTGAGACTCGAATGGGGACCACCTTTTATTAGCTTTCATCTCGTTCTTGACGTATGGACTCTGATGGACACTCAGGTTCCTCTCCTGACGGTACGGACAGCGTTGAAGCGGATCCAGCACCTATTGATAGCATTGAGGATCGCGCGTTAGATATTCCCGTCTATAACCGCGTACACGAATTCCTCAAATCGGTCAAAGAATCGAAATATCAACCGATGAAGCTGGCGTTGATTCTCGTCTGGACAGTGGGGTTCGCGTACTGGCTACTCGTCTATCTCGGCGTCCTCTCGGTATCCTTTTAGACGCCGCCGCCCCTCCTCACTGGCGCTCAAGCGCGGCTCTTCTGCACGAGAATGAGGGGCCGGTTCCACACTGAACTGCCGGTGCGATCAGACAGGTGCCAGAGTCCATGACGGGTAAGAGAAACGATCCCGGTGAGAGGTCGGGATGGAATTCGCCATTTGTTCGGCTGGCCGAAAGCGATAGATTCCCTTACCCCTTCAGAGAGGGAGATTCCCGGCCAGAATCGGGATTTCAACGCGACCGTTATACTCGCGCGAACACTTAATATGATCGTCATCACCAACACAAATGACAGAAACCTTTATATAGTGACACAGGGATTTTCAGAGCATGCGAGCCACGGTATAACATCCCATAGAAAAATGACTACGAATTCAGCACACGAATCTCCGATGGACTGGGACAAAATTTTACAATCGATTCTCATAGCGGTCGCGATAATATACTGGGCTATCGTCATCCGCTATGCCTGGCAACAGACGATGCCGCGAGCGAAGTATTCGATCCTCTTCGTCGGCGGTTCGATTGTCATCTACGTGCTTGATGAAGCGTTGGCTGCCTACGAGGAAGAGAATACGTTAGATTACGTCGTACTCGGGTTAATAGCGCTCATCTCCGTGGTTTTCACGTACTACCTCTACACAAACTTCGAACTCCTCTACTACGAGCGAGTCGGCTACTCGCTTCCCCACGAGTACCTGCTGGGGGTGATCATGATATCTATATTCGCGTATCTTACGTATCGATCCTACGGGCTCGCCTTCTTGGGGGTGTTGCTAGGGGCGCTTTTCTACGGGTACTACGGCCAGTACTTCCCGGGATTGCTCAACCACAGCGGGTACAGTTGGACCCGGGTCGTGAGCATTCTCATCTGGGAATGGGAGGGGTTCTACGGAAGTATTACACGAATCGTTGCCGCATGGGTGGCGTTATTCATCCTCTATGCTGGACTTCTGACCGAGTACGGAGCTTTCGATCTCATCCTCCGAATCAGCTTTAAAACTGCCTCGTACATCCGTTCAGGTATCGCTCAGTCGGCCGTGATTGCGAGTATGATCATCGGATCGATTAACGGTGCACAGACGGCAAACGCCGCGCTGACCGGATCGGTCACGATTCCGATGATGAAAGAGAGCGGCATCAAACCGAAGACGGCCGCCGGAATCGAGGCCGTCGCATCGTCTGGCGGGCAGATTATGCCCCCAATCATGGGGGCAGCCGCGTTCCTGATGGCCTCGTTCTTAGGAATATCGTATTTCGACGTGATCGTCGCAGGACTTCTCCCTGCGACCATCTTTTTCATCTCCGTTGCTATCGGCGTGCATTTCACTGCGATTAATCAGATCGGGGGGAAGAGCATGGAGATTGAGGATTACGTCGACGAGACGCGGTCGTTTCGAGCTCTCGTTTTCGACGGACTCAAATTCGGGATCCCCTTCGTCGTCTTGATCTACCTGCTCGGCGTCGCACAGTGGACGATCATGACATCCGCGTTAGTGACGGTCGTGTCGATGGTCGCGACGGGGGTCTTCTTCCCGCTCCTGGAGAATGTCGTCGTCGACGACCGGGAACGGTTTAGTGCAGTGTTCCTCGATTCGCTCCGCAACACCGCCCAGGGAGCGAAATCGGGAGCGAATATCATGGCTCCGATCGCATTGATTATCGCGGCGATCAACGGAATCGTGGATATCCTCGTGTCGACTGGGATGCCGGGCATCTTTTCGCTAGCCCTCATGAACGTCTCCGGCGGTTCTCTGCTCATGGCGGCTATCTTGGCGATGTTCGTTTGCATCTTGCTCGGGATGGGAATGCCGACGGTCGCGGCCTATACGATCGTGGCGATTCTCATCGCCCCAACGCTCATCGAACAGTTCGCTCTCGCCGAGATCGCTGTCCATTACTTCGTGTTCTACTCGGCGATTCTCTCCGGATTGACACCGCCAATCGCGATCGCCGTCGTGATCACGACCGGAATCGCGGGATCCAACTTCTGGAGAACGTGCATCGAAGCGCTGAAACTGTCGTTCCCTCTGTTTATCCTGCCGTTCGTGTTCCTCTACCATCCGGAAATGGTCAGTGACGGGCTCACGCTCGTGTCGCTCGCATCCGCTGGTATCACCCTCTTCGGCGCGATGTCGATCAGCTTCGGACTGAACATCGTCAATCCCCCGTACTTCACGGCGGTCTCAGAGCCGTTCTCTCGCAGGGCCTTTCAGCTGATATTCGTTTCGTTAGGAGTCCTCGCAATGGCCCATCCCAGCAATTTCCTTCGTCTCGCGACGTTAGCCATTAATTTCTCACTCCTGGCCGCGTACTACGGACGGATGCCATCGATCTTTGACCGGCCGGTGTCGTAGTCAGTCTGCTTCTGCTACTCTCTGACTCGATTCGGCCCTCAGTTGGCTGTCGGAAGCCTGCTCGTTCGGTTCGGCGCTGATCAGTATCGCACTCAATGAGCGATCGAACGCGAAACTCAGCGTGCATCGTCGGCTAGGGCTGAGCGCCTATCCTCGAGACGAGTGACGGCCCGCCCTTTTGTTAATGGATTCGCCTGCGGCGTCTCGAACCGTCCGCAAAACACTGTTACCGTCATCCGTCTTTAGCTAAGCGAAGAACCGCAGTACAGCAGTAGCTTATCGAGGCTTCTTTTCGAGAGGAATGAGGAGGCAATAGCTGTGTCCAACAGCCCCTCCTCATCCAAGATTATGCGTCGGCTCACTACACTGTTTCCCTCCGAGTTCTATCACCGGTTGACGCCGTCTCTTGCAGAGTACTTCCGCGACCTCGTCGAGCACGGCCTCGACGAGGTCGCTGTCCCTGACACTGGTAACGCCGATATCGACCGATTCAGGGACGTGATGATCGCTGATGGAACCGTCCTGCGGTTGCACGAATTTCTCTCCGAGGAATACGAAGCCCGGAAAGAGGAGCAGGCTGGAGCAAGGCTCCACCTGCTCCACAATGCCACCGAGCAGACGATAGAACGGCTCGACGTTGCTAACGAGAAAACGCACGACAGCACGTTGTTTAACACAGGATCGTGGCTCGAAGACCGGCTTGTTCTTTTCGATCGTGCCTACTTCAAGTACCGCCACTTTGCGTTGATCGATGAGAACGACGGCTACTTTGTGAGTCGGCTGAAAGAGAGTGCAAACCCGGTCGTAACGGGGGAATTACGGGAATGGCGCGGCCGCGCCATTCCCTTAGAAGGTGAGCAGATCCACGATGTTGTGGATGATCTGCACCGCGAGTACATCGACGTGGAAGTTGAAGTAGCATTTGACCGAAGACCATACGGAGGAACGCAATCACGCGATACGAAGCGGTTCCGCGTCGTCGGCGCCCTCCTTGCGGACGCCGACGACTACCACCTATATATCACAAATCTCCCGAGAGACGAGTTCCTACCGTCAGATCTAGCCACGATCTATCGCTGTCGGTGGGAGGTAGAGTTGTTGTTCCGTGAGTTGAAGACGCAGTACGAACTGGACGAGTTCGACACGACGAAGAAGCATGTCGTCGAAATTCTGCTGTACGCGGCGTTGCTGTCACTGCTGGTAAGTCGGGATTTGCTCGATCTGGTCACCGAACAGGCGGACGATGAGATCGTGTTTCCGCCAGAACGCTGGGCGGCGACCTTCCGGTCGCACGCCCAGCTCATCCTTCACGAACTCGGCGAGTGTCTTGGCTACTCACCGCCACCGCTGCTCGATCGACTGATCGAAGACGCACAGAAGATCCACCAGCACCGACCAGTGTTACAAGAGACGCTCGCTACCGCCACACAACCGAGGTGTAAGTCTTAGCTAAAGACGAATGCTGTTACCGTTTTCCCGGCCTTCACGGGGCGCTCTGGGTCTCGTAGATCTGTGGAGTCTATTCTTTCCGACGCAGAAACCCGGCTGCCCCTACTCACCGACCGAGGGCGGAGACCGAAGTACAGTAGAGAGCGGGGTAGTTCACTTCGTTCGACTCCGTGTGAACCCGGTCACACGTCGGTGAACTACTCTCCACGGTGGTTGCTTTCGTTGTTCACGGCAGATCTTCTTCCGGCTCGCGGAACGTCGATCGACTCGTCACCGCTACACTCGCAATAACGGCTTTCCGTTCGAGGGATGCGTGTCACGATTCCGACTGGGATTCCACGAGAAGGAGATACTCGCCCTTCACAGCAAGGTCGTCGTTCTGTTTGAACAAGCGCTGTTCCATGGTAATAACGCCGCCGCTGTCGCGTCGTTCTTTGTCCACGATCTCCATCTCGAGATTGACCGTATCGTCGATGAAGACGGGGTTGATGAACCGCAAATTGTCTCGTCCGTATGCTGCAATTATCGCCGGTTCCCACTTGACCCGTTTGAACAGCCCTTCCATGATAACGATCAGTAGCGTGTTTTGAACTAACGGCTGACCGAACTCCGTCTTTTTCATGTACTCTTTGTTCGTATGGAGTTCTCCGTAGCTTCCCGACAAGCCGGCTACTTCGTAAACGTCCGATTCGCTGATCGTTCGGGCAACTTTGGACTCCGTACTGTCACCTACTTCGAACTCTTCGAAATAGCTTTCCGGCATCATCAGTCCGTTCACCGTCTTATTACTTAAATCTACGAGGTGGTAATACCAGGATTCATATGCGAGTTCAAGTAGCACGGGGGTTCCATGGTTCGCGATCATCAGCCCCGAAGCCAATCCCCGCGCAGTGGGTTCCTCGCTTAGCATCCGCTCGCAGAACTCTCCGGCCGCGCTCTGAAGTGTCGGTTAGCGTAATTCATGGCGATCGGCTTCTTTCCCGACGTGTGGCAGTTGACGAGTGACCGCATAGACAGTTCAGTGAGTTCTGTCTACGCCGATCGCTTCCCCCAGAGCCGGTGTTCTGGACCCTGTCTCTCCGAGGACGGTATGACGGTAGTTCCCTCTCAGAACGGTCTTGTGCCGTTCAGTAGAACGTCTCGCCGTTCTTCGCCTTTTCGACGAACAGATCGCAGGGGAGCGTCTTGGCGAGCTTGTCGGTGTCCTCGTGGCAGCTCGCCACCTCGATCAGTTTTTCGAGGGCGATGTCGGCACCGACCTCGTCGGCCTTCTCGAGGGGCCCATCGGCCAGTTACCGCCCAGCCGGGCACCGGTGTCGATATCCTCGACGCTGGCGACGTCGTTCTCGACCATCTTGGCGGCCTCGTTGACGATCGGGGCCCAGACCAACAGCGTGTCGAACTCCTGCCCGGCGTCGACTGAGATTTGCGGTTCGTCGCGCTCGTCGTATTCGTAGAACCCCGCGTCGGCTTTCCGACCGTACCGCTCCTTCTCGTAGAGCTGGTGGAGGAGCGGGCAGACCTCCGTGTCGTAGGACATCGGGCAGTCGTCCTCGAGGTGATCCTGCTCCCCCTCGACGCGGATCTGGATGCCGCCCGTGAAGTCGGCGAGTTCGAACGGTCCCATCGGGAATCCTTTCTTGTATTTCATCGCGGAGTCGATCTCTTCGAAGGAGTGTTCGCCTCGATAGGCCATCCAAGCGGGCCCCTCGCCGTAGGGCCGCATGAGCCAGTTGACGATGAACGAGGAGATGTCCATCTTACAGCGGATCGGTGTCTTCCCGAACGACTCGATGAGCGACTCCGCGGTGTCGGCCACGCTCTCTGGCGTGTGTTCGGTCATGATGACCTCGACGAGCTCCATCAGCATCGGGGGATTGAACCAGTGCGTCCCGACGACCCGTTGGGGTCGTCGGTCGACTTGGCAAGTTCGGTGATGTTGAGCCCAGTGGTGTTCGTCGCGAGGATGGCGTCTTCGGGCGCCGTCTCGTCGAGATCCGCGAAGATGTCCTGCGTGACCGACTGCTGTTCGACTGCCGCTTCGGTGACGAAGTCCGCGTCGACGACGGCGTCGTCGAACTCGGTGGTGAAGATGAGCCGGTCGAGCGCCGCCTCCGTCTCCGCCTCGGTGGCGTCGTCCTTCCCGTAGGACCACTCGATCTCCTCCGCCGCTTCCTCGAGTTGCGACTCGTCGATGTCGGTGATCGCCGTCTCGTAGCCGGCCAGCGCTGCGACGGCGCTGATTCCACGTCCCATCTGTCCTGCACCGATCACTGCCACGGTTTCGATGTCGTCGATACCCACGACAATACCTACGAATATTTCGATTACCTATAAATAGGTATGGCAATGCTACCGCTCTTTGTGACCACTCCAACGGCTCGTCTCGTTCCACTGGAGGATCGCCCCGTCAGTGATAGGTCGATGATTCCGACAGCGACCACCGGCGGCTGTCGGCAGAATACCCGCGATTGCAGGCGCTGTTCGCGTGTCTTCGGACGAATCGGATCGACCGTCCAGATCTCTCTATCGACGACTCAACCGTCGACGATCCCCACTCGTCCCTCTGGGAGATCGATCGGGAGCCATCCGACTCGGCGGTCGAACCACGTAGTCGTTGTCATCGGATCGAACCAGTCGAACGCCCGCTGGTCGGCGGCGAGGAGGACACAACATGGTAAGTCTCCGTACCGGGAGACCCGGTCGTCTAGCCATCCGCTGTCCAGTGGCGCCGCCAGGATCACCGCGCTACCCGGGAAGTAGGCGAGTTCAGCCCCGAGTCCCTCGTCTCGGTCTCGCTTCGGCTCGGAAAGTCCGAACGCGCGTCGATAGCGGTTAGAAGCCTCTCCGAGACTCTCGACTCCGATGACGGCCGCATCGATTCCGGTGACACCGATCTGGTCCGCGCTTTGACCTGGGGTGATTCGTCGATTTCGAGGGGTGAGGTTCTCGATGACGAACGGGAGCGACGTTCCGGGCTCGCCATCGCCGAGATACGCGAGCAGCCAGGCCGCTTGGTTCCCGTTCGGTGTTTCGCGCTCGTGACGATCGGTGACCGCTACCGGAACCTCGCGCGCTCGCATCTGCTCGGCTAGAGATTCTATGCCGGTCGTTTCCAGTGCCCATCCGCACGGCCCTACATCATTGCGGATGAAGTCGGTACGCCTGTCGGGGCAACCGGTCTCAGTCGCTGCGATCAGTTCGATGTAGGACCCGTCCTCGAACCCGATCAGAGAGTTGTGCGTCGCGTCGTGTTCGTGTTCGCCACCGTATTCGGGTACGAGGCCGACATCGGCAAACGCCGTCTCCAGCTCGTCCAGAACCGATCCACCGATCACTACATGATCGACGTAGTGATCACCTAAGCATGCTCGCTCGACCATAGCAAACCATCGACCTCAGTTATCATAAATACTGACCCGGGAACGAGCCGCTTCGTCGCAATTCCGAGCCGAAGCGACGGCTGCGGACTGAGGTTCCACGGCCCGACGGAGGAAACGCGCCGACCTAGATATGGCCCATAAAAATTAACTATCTCCTCGTCGGGAATCGCTTATGACCGTTCTCGAGCGCGAACCGGATGGCGAGATCCTCCGACTGACCCTGTCCCGACCTGAGAAGCTCAACGCGTTGAACGAGAGGTTGCTCTCCGAACTCGTCGAAGCACTCCGCGAGGCGAGTGGGGAGTACACAGTTGTCGTCATCGAGGGAGCCGGTGACGCCTTCACCGCTGGCGCTGACCTCGATGAAGACTCGGTCGGAACGGAACGCATCGGACTGTTCCAAAAAGTCACGCGCGCCGCTCGAGCGTTCGACGGCATCGTCATCGGGAAACTCCACGGATACGCTATCGGCGGCGGGTTCGAACTCACGTTCTCGTTTGACCTGCGGTACGCCCAGGAGAGGACGACATTCCGACTCACCGAGTCAGAGATCGGCGTGACCGTCTCGAATGCGACGTCTCGCCTACTGCCGCTACTGGTCGGCGACGGTCGGGCTCGAGAAATCGTCTTTACGGGCCGTCCGATCGAGGCCGCTGAAGCCGCAGACATCGGACTCGTTTCGGGAGTGTACTCCGAGGGACGACTCGAGGAGGCGGTCCACGATGTCGCCCACGATATCGTCGAGAACAAATCCAGAAAAGCATTGCGCTACAATAAGGATCTCTTCAATAGCGCCGTCACGGTGGACCGCGCTCTGGACTACGAAGAACTGCGAAATGCCAAGCTACGCGAGGAATCCGACGAGTTCTCACAGAGTTCGCCGGACTAGATGACGCGGTTTCGCATCTCGTCGAGGCGGCCCGCTGAGTAGTGGTCGTAGTTCTTTGCAAACAGAACACCACACCCCTGGAGGAACCGGTCGGTCGTTCCACCGGCGTGAGGGGTGACGATTATGTCTTTCGTGTTCCATATCGGCGAGTCGGGCGGGAGTGGCTCTTCCTCGAACACGTCGAGCGCCGCACCAGCGATATAGCCGCGCTGGACCGCGACCGAGACGTGTTGCTCCTCCACGATCTCCCCCCGTGCGACGTTGATCAGGACGGCCGACCGTTTCATCGACTCCGACAGTTCCTTGATCGATATCATCCCCTTCGTCTCGTCAGTCAGCGGACAGGCGATAACGACGTAGTCCGATTTGCCGAGCACAGTATGCAATTCGTCGGGCAGATAAATCTCGTCGACGGAATCGGGGACGTCGCTCAAATCGCGCTTTAGACCGACCACATCCATCCCGAACGCAGTACAGAGCTCTGCGACTCGCCGTCCGATCTGGCCCAGTCCAAGTATCCCGACGGTTTGTCCGTTAAGTTCGCCGCTGAACTGGAGCTGCCATTCCGTCCGCTCTTGGTTGCGAATCGCATGATTGAGATTGCGCTCGAACGCGAGCATGAGACTGAGGGTGTGTTCAGCGACTGCATTACTGTTGGCGCTCGACGCAGTCGTCACGACGACGTCCTCGCGCTGAAGACGATCGAGTGGAAAATGATCGACCCCGGCCGAGAGCGTGTGCATCCATTCCAAGCGCTCAGCGTTGTCGAGGTGGTCTGACGTTGGATGAAGAGCGATGACCGCGTTTGCCGTCCTGATCTTGTCGACACCGTCTGAATAGTTGCCCGCAACTGTCACATCGATATCCGGGTGCCGGTCGACGATCGGCTCGACTAGATCCGCTGTCGTCTCTGGTGTCTCCGAGGGCATACCTGACAGGATTAGCACGTCTATTGGTGACATCCTACATTCCTTTCCACTTAGAGAGTTAAAACTCTCATGTTGCGGAAAGATAGTCGCCTCGTTTGTAATCAGTTTCCGAGGGACGGAACAGCGTCTACTCCTGGAACGCGGTTTGTCCGTCCGCGGTGAGAGACAAGAGGCACTGTCTAGTTCTGAACCTCCTCAACTGGTGTTTTTCCATCGAGAGCTTGATGCGGTCTTTGCTGGTTGTAGTAATGTACGAACTGTTCAAGCCACTCGCGGACGCTAGCCCGACTTCCCACCCACGAGCTATGGAAGCAGTCGACACGCATTTTGAGGGTGTGAAACCACTTTTCGATCTGTCCCGTTTCGAGTATTTAAACTCTACCGATGTACTCTATGTTTAATCTATCAAATAGGGGGTGTATAGAGTCGTTCAGCGACTGCAAGCTCCGTAGAATCTGTTAGAGGGGTTCTTTCCGGCGACGGATAATCAGTTCACGGACCCGTGCTTCGTGGTCTGTACCGCCACGAAAGTAGGCGGTCAGGATCGCTTCAAGATTTCTGACCGGCTAGCTTGCAGATCAACACACTGTTCGGTCAACTCATCCAGTTCGTCTACGAGTTCCTCTGTGACCGCCACCCAAACTCTGTGTTGGGCATTACCTGATGCCTCCTAAGAACGCCTTGCAGCCGCTGCAAAATAATCCCAGCGCCTCAACCGGTTGACAGACTTGCTGTACGACACTACCATATATATACTCGAAACGGGACAGTTTTCGACGTGGTTTCGGTCGGTATAGTTGATCCAACCGCTCAGCCCTAACCGAGAGAGCAGTCCGATAGACGAATTGATCGACGAGAAACTCAGCCTTGGAGAGATCGTGTTTCTCGGTCAATTTATGCAGGAATGCAGCGGCTGGATCGGTTCCCCGCCGTCCAAACACTGCAACATCAAGAATAAGCCGTGAGTCTAGGTCGATTGCAGCGTACACCCAATACCAGTCGCCGTTACTCTTGACAGCGGTTTCATCAATAGCGACCCGCGACGGCGAAGCCAACGGCGGGTCTGGGACGCTGTCAGCCAGCCGATGCACCCAGTACCAGATTGCTTGATGAGTGCGTTCTACGCCAATCAAGCGAAGAATTGCTTGTGTCTCTCGAAGCGAACAACCGGTCGCGTGGAGTCGGACGGCGAACACCCTGACGGGCGTCGCCGTCCGCTCACGCTCTCAAGATCCATCAAATTCCGCTGCGTAGCACTCGCTGAGCAGGTCTGCGAGCATCATTCCAAACTAACTCCACGACCTGCTCGTTCCTCAAACTGGCCTAACTAGACACTGCCGTTATACGCTATATTTTGTTCTGAATAAAGATTTTTGCGCCACATAATACACAAAACAATTAAATCGAGAGTGTTCCAAGCACGTTCTTCAGAAATAGTACAAAAAATGCAATGTCAACAATACCTCATTTTCCGCCAGTGATAGAATATTATTAAACTATAGTTGTCGTCGAACGAACTTGAGCTCAGAAACCAACGGCATGGAAGTCGAGACACCATCGAACACATCTGGAAGAAAATAAGAAGCGAAATAGCTTCATTCGGCTGTGTTGAATCACTAGACAGCGGCGGAATGGTTCGCTAAATCGAAGGTCTTGAAGCGGGAGACTTCAGTTGTTCATGACCCAAATCTCCCGCTTCATTGGGGCAGTTGTGCCGATTGCTCAAACGTTACTGGCGATGGAGACGAATCCGCCGCCCCGAAAGGTGGCGGCGGATTCACCGACTATGCCCTCGTTTCCCTGCATTGTCTGCGGATTTACCTCGATACGTCCTATCGAATGACGATCGATCTGCTGAAGGAAATGCCGCAAATAACAGGGGAGATCGGCCTTGATACGGCCGATCTCCCCGCACCATCTACGCTGTGTAAGGCGTTTGATCGGATCGAGATGAGCGTTTGTCGAGTGTTGCTGTGCCAGTCGGCGCAGCTACACGACCTCTCTGAGCACGCTGCGATCGACGCTACGTTCTATGAGCGAGATCGTGCAAGCCGTCACTACTGTCAACGAACGAATTATCGCGTTCAGACGCTCAAAGTAACCAAACTCGTCGATACAGCAACGCAAGCTGTGCTTGATCTTCACTGCTCGACGACGTTAGAAGGCAGCGACGCAGATCTCTGTGAGCAGATCGCCCGCCGGAACGCGGGCGATCTGCGGTCTCTAGCCGCTGATAAGGGCTATGACAAGCAACAACTCCGCGAACGACTCCGTGAACTCGACATTCGCCCGCTGATCAAACACCGGATCTTCGCTCCGTACGATCACGCACACAACGCCCGTATTGATGAAGATCGGTACGCTCAGCGGTCAATGGCCGAAACCGTCAACTCAGCCGTCAAGCGCTCGCTCGGCTACGCCGTGCGAGCGCGTAGCTGGTATCGAGAGTTCCGTGAAATTTCTCTGATGTGTGTCGTCTACAACATCAAACGTGCCGTCAAACAGTGAAATCTACCGCCTTACAGCGATTCAACAGAGCCCTTCATTCACAAACTACATTGATGACGCTCATACAGAAACTGATGACTAGTGGCTCCGTCCTCACGGTCAGCTAACGGAGTGCTGGCAGTGATTGCGTCGGATAAGATAGATACGAATCGGACAAGAAGAGGTTGAGGACTGCGACGACGGTACCGGCAACTACCATCCAGACGTCGACGACGATCTAGTTCTATCTGTGGAATAACTTTGGTGAACCACCTCGGGGTTACGTGGTTCGAGAGATCAAAGGTCTCTCGTCATCACGAGATGGTTTCGCCGTCTCGGACGACCCCGAGGCACTCGGCTTGTTCCGCCTGTAGAGAAAGACCGGAAGATCAATCTGGGGAACCTCAAGTAGCAGTCATCCACGGTCCTGGCGGCTTCGAGTCTGCTAGCGGAGCAGGGCGAGTGCCCCAGATGGTCCGAGAATCAGAGATTTTCGGGATCTTCAAAAAGAGCACACCGTGTTCGTTTGGATCTCGCGAATCTCTGGTTCGCTTAGTGACGAGATACCAGAGATGTCTCGAATCACGTGACCCGGAAGCGGTTCACTGCTATCCGACGATCATCGCACGGTCGACGATGTCCTCACCGTACATCTCTTCGAGATCCTCGTGCTGGTCAGGACGGTTTTCGTAGACGTCCTGGAACAGGTTGATCGGCGTTTGAGCCGCCTGGTAGGTCGCTTCGTCCCACATGCGGTCGTTACTGATGCTGACCTCGATCCCGTCGATGAGCAGCGTCGCCGACTGCTCCATCGCGATGGCACCCCGGCCAGCCTCTTTGGCTGCCTCGAACTCCTCCATCGAGTCGACGATGTCGATCATGCTCGGGATGTAGTCGGCCAAGTCGAGCAGCTCCTGCTCCAGTTCGTCTGCATCGAGTTCGCGCTCGTCGCCATTGATACGGAGTCGGTACTGGTCGTCACCAGTCTCCTCGAGTTCGATATCGTCGCCGTGGTACACGTAGCGGCCGTCTTCCTCGTCGAGTTCGACCTCGCGGCCATCAACATCGAGGAGCCAGCTACCGGTTTTCGGCGGTAGCGGTGACTTGTTCGCTTCTTCGACCTGCCCGGGGGTCAGCGACCAGATGCCGAGCATCCCCTTCGCCTGATTGTCTATCATCCGCTCGTGGTAGCCCTCGACATCCCTGATGTCGTCGTATGGACCGTCGACCGCGATGAGACCGTTCGCACTCGCACCTCGAGAGGTGTTGTGGCGGAGCTCCGGCCACGGCGGCAGCTTACCGGTCGGTGTCATCGCACGCATGTCCTTCGTATAGTCGACTTCCCCGTCTACGAGGAGGAACATACGCTCAAGGTTGTTCGCGGGCTTGCCCATCTCGTCGCGGAGATCGCCCATCGCCAGCTCGGCCTCTCCGCTCTCGACGATGACCGACATGGCCAGAGTTCCCTCCTCGAGGCCATGTTCGTTCTCGACGATGGTCAGGAACTCGTCGGCCTTCTTCCAGTCGTCGATGTCACCGACTTCGGGAATGACGAAGCCGTCGATGTGTTCGACCGCTCCGTTCTCGGGGTCGGCGATTTCCAGAATGCGCTGGAAGCTCTGATATCGGGTACTGGGGCTTTCTCTGTGCCAGACGACGCGGGGATGAATCTCGCCCGGGAAATCGGCCCCGTGTTCCGAGACCACGTCGATGATGTTCTGGGCACCTTCGCCGCGCATCGACGGAGCCGTCGCGTCCTCGTTGTCAGGCACCCACACGTCAGGTGCCTGTATTCCGCGGAGCTGGACTGCACGCTCCAGCATCTTGGCCGAATTGTCTTCTCCTTCTACGGCAGTCGGAGTAGTAAAGAAGGTTCGCACGAACTCTCGATCATGCTGTCGTTGCATATTCATAAGTCCATCCGAGTATATTCATTTCCGATATTAAAGTGTTTGGTGAGGGGCTCGGCTACCGGCAAACCAGAACACGAACGGGGACAGCAAGAAGATGAGTGGAATCTCGCACAGGACCTCGAATGCGACACCACCTAAAGCGGTCAGCGGCCATTCCTGTGGTAACGAATCAGAGATTGTACTTGTTGAGTTCGATTACATTCGCTACTCGACAGAGCTGATCGACGAACTCGTTCGATTCCCAAGCATCGTCGATTCGAGCGGTCGGGCCCGAGATGCTGATCGCTCCAATGACATCGGAATCGAATCTGATCGGCGCGGCGATACAGCGAAGCCCCTCGAGGCGCTCTTCGTCGTCGACCGCGAAGCCACGGTCACGTGTTCGCTCTAATTCCTCGAAGAGTTCGTCGCGGGACGTTATCGTCTGCGGGGTAACCTCCGGCAATCCCTGCTGATCGATGATTTCCTCGACCCGGTCCGACGGAAGGTGAGAAAGAATCGCTTTGCCGAACGCCGTACTGTGCATATGGTGTCTACACCCTACGTACGTATCCAGTTCGACCGCGCGCTCACCCTTCGCCCGACAGAGATAGACCCCCTTCCCGTCCTCTTCGACGACGAGGTGCACTAACTCTCCCGAGACGTCCGCCAGTTCCTGGATCTTCGGTTCGGCAACTTTGTAGACGTCTATCTCGCTCCGTATCTGACCGCCGATGTCGAGGAATTTGAGACCGAGACGGTAGGCTTTGGTTTCGGAGTTCTTGACCACGTATCCGTGCTCCTCGAGCGTGGTCAGATGGTTGTGGATAGCACTCTTCCCCATCTCGAGTTCGCTGGCTAACGTCGTGACCCGTGCCTCGCCCAACCGATTGAGCTCACTAATAAGTCGCAACGATTTCTCGGTCGTCCGAACGGGGTTTTTGGCCCGATTTTCCATACACGATCGTATTCTAGCCGAATTCATAAGTCTTGTTCCCTCATAGAAAACGAAATCCGGGGAGGCAAGGATTCGTCTCCTAGGTGAGACGACCTGATACTATCAGCTGAAAATTTTTCAAAGAGGCGTACATTGTTCTGATATGGCCTCTCTCGACAACATCTCTACCGAAGACTCCGCCAAGTCTTGGCGGAAGTCGAGGAAAAGAAGCTGTCACAGCGGCTGATGGCGGCAATCAACTACATCGAAGAAGACGGTGCGACGCTAGAAGAGGTCGCTGAACGCTATGGATATACTGCTGGCTGGCTCTCGCGGTAGCTTGATCGACTCGAACGGCTCGTTGGTGAGCCGTTCGAGGAGGGCGTCTACGACGAACACCGTTCAGGAAGGCCCTCAGAACTCTCCGACGAAGAGTACGAACGGTTCGTTGAAGCACTCCACAAGTCTCCAGAAGAGGTTGGATTTGACGCGCCTGCATGGTCTGTTCCACTAGCTCGTCACTATCTCTCCGAGGAATTCGACGTTGACTACTGCGAGCGTCATGTTCGACGAGTGATGACCGAGGCCGGGCTGTCCTGGAAGACAGCTCGGCCGGAGTTTCACAAATCCGATGAGCGAGCACAGGAAGCGTGGCAGGACCATCCTTTTACTCAGCGAACGAGTGGATGAAGCCTTCATGAGGCGATCCAGTGCTTAACCGAACACCGATTCTTCCGCGGGGTTCAGCTCCGGTGAGCCCCGCGGAAGAGTGCTGGCGGCAACTCGATCAATCACTCGACAACCGCCTATTCGAAACGCTTGACGAACTTCGTGATGCTGCTCTCTGCGCACTCGATGACATCAACGTTCCAGATATCTTTACGTACTTATGTCCGTGAGTATGAGTACAGGTGGTTCCACATCGACCACAGTGCGAGTGCTACTTGGAATAGAGACCAGCTTATTCTGATATAGAGAACAGTAGCCCCCGTGCCGACTTTTCTTTTTCCGTTCACTGGTGAAAACCGCTCCAAGAATTACGTACATATGAGTGTAAAATTCGGGAGAGTATCCGGTGAGGTGAGGCTCGTTCTAACATAGAGAACAAATGTGTGGGTGAAAGTACCAACCTGACCGGATAGTGGATACCCGAGTCAACTTCGTCGGAAGAGTGGCGATCAAGCAGAACCCACGTTACAGCTGCTCGGTTTCCGCTGTCAGGCGAAATAGGCAGCGTTTCGAAAACCCGCGATTCGTGGTGGACCGGATCTACTCTAACAGTTCGACCAGTTCAACCTTCCGTCCGTCCGGATCGTAGACGAACGCCGTCCGGGCACCCGCTTCGGGCTGATCGCCCGGTTCCTCTATGACGCCGTAGTGGTCGATCGATTCGAAGACGTCATCGACGTCGTCAACGCCGATAGCGAGATGGTCCCACGCCGTCCCCTGCTCGAACTCCGCATCGTCCGTGGTATCCGAGAGCTGGAGTTCGGTCCCGGTTTCGTCCGCAATGTACCGGTTTTGCGTTTCCCCGTCCAGAGTTTCGAACTCCCAGCTCTCCTCAAAGCCAAATTGTTCGTAAAATTCGATGGTCTCGTCAGCATCGGCGACATTGATATTGATATGGATAAGCTCCATGTCCTACGTCCTGATACTCAACCTATTAAGTTCATTGGGTATCGGCCGTCCAAAGACCGGTCGGAGCAGTCGCCGGGCGACGAGTTCGAATCGGTAGTTCGGCTCTTCCGGCACTACTCATTGAGCCAGAGGTCCAGGCCCGTCGGTTCGTGCGGTGTCTGGACCAACGGCTCCTCGAACGCTCGGAGGTAGAGTTCGCCGGCGAAGACGGTCGCCGAATCGAGGTAGCCCACGAGCGTTTCGCCATCCCGCCGCGAAAGGACGACGTGAGTGTGCGCAAACACGTCGTCATTGAGTATCGATACGTTACCGACGCAGGCCGCAACTTCCAGCGGTTCGTCGAATGTTACTGGCCCGTACTCCTGTTAGTCCTGATCGTAGAACCAGATCTCGGCGTCTTGAACCGCACCCATCGCATTGAATCAGCCCGCTTCGATGTTCTCCTCGCGTGCCAAGTCCTCGATTTCGGTTCGCCAGTCGCTTCCTGTTTCGAGTCGTGCCATGTACTCTCGTATCGAATCGACTTGCTGGTACTCCATACCGTACTTCGTAGACAGTTCCGCAAAAAGATTGGGGTCGAACCGTTTCTAAAAACCGATTCTTCGATCAGGTCTCCGTTCGCTGGGCGTCCACGACGGCGACCGCAGCGAGATTGACGATATCTTTCACCTCGTCGCCGCGCTGCACGACGTGAACCGGCTTATCCATACCGACGAGAATCGGACCGATCGCTTCGGCTCCGCCCAGGCGCTGCAAGAGCTTGTAGCCGATGTTGCCGGATTCGAGATTCGGGAAGACGAGGACGTTCGCCAGTTTTTCGAGTTCGGAGAAGCCGTAGGCCCCGTTCAGCATCTCCTCGACGACGGCGGTGTCCGCCTGCAACTCGCCATCGCGAAAATGATTGGCTCCTCCGCCATCGATCGGACCATCTCTCGGGAAACGATTCCACCAGCCGAGAGCCCGACGAACACGTCTGCCCCTTCCATCGCATCGGCGAGCCCTCCTTCTGGAAGGTCGCGTGCGAACTGGCGCTTGTACTCGTTCACTTCGGCCCCACGAGATTCGGTGATGATCCCCGTAGAGTCACACATCGTGATGTTTTCCGGATCGACACCAAGCGAGACGTAAAATCGGGCCGTCGCGATAGCGCTTGCCTCCGCCCCCGAGAACACGACATCTAGCTCCTCGAAACTCTTTTCAGCGATCTCGACTGCGTTCAACAGTGCGACCCCGCTAATGATCGCGGTGCCGTGTTGGTCGTCGTGAAACACCGGAATCGACATCTCCTGCCGGAGTCGTTCCTCGATCTCGAAGCACTCCGGCGCTTTGATATCCTCGAGGTTGATACCGCCGAAGGTCGGTTCCATCGCTTTCGTCGAACTGATTATCGCCTCCAGATCATCGAGATCAAGTTCAATGTCGAAAACGTCGATATCAGCGAATCGCTTGAAAAGGACACCTTTTCCTTCCATGACCGGCTTCGAGGCCTGTGCACCGATATCACCGAGTCTGAGCACGGCCGAGCCGTCCGAAATTACGCCGACGAGATTCCCTTTTGCTGTGTAGGTGTAGGCATCGGTCGAATTCTCGTCGATCGCACGACACGGGCTGGCAACGCCGGGAGAGTACGCCAATGAAAGGTCTCACTGCGTATTGGTCGGTTTGGTAGTCGTGATCTCGGTTTTCCCGGTGGTTCCGACTCGTGGTAGTCGAATAATCCGTCTTCTAACGACATATTAATGTTTTTAACAAACACTATTTTAAAGATATTGTCGCCCGAGAATAGGTTGACTAGTGGTACTGAGTGAAGCGGATACCGACCAGAGCGTTTCGTTCGTCAAATTCTAATCTTTTACCATTAATACTAAATAGAGAATATAACGAGAGTATTTATAATGATCGATGTTGTAAATGTATACAATGGCCGTTGAAAAGCCGCTAGATGACCTGAGTAGTTACGAGGAGTTCCGAAACACGCTCGATCACGACTACAGCGACGTAAGCGAGTACACAGAACTCGCGGCGGATCTTCGGTCAGCCGTCGAGGGGGAGGTGCGCTTCAACGAATACGCACAGGTGTTGTATGCAACCGATGGCAGTATTTATCAAGCTCGACCTGCGGGCGCCGTTCTCCCTCGCAACGCTGAAGACGTACAGAACGCCGCTCGTGTTGCGGCCGAACACAACGTTCCGATCATGGCACGCGGGGCCGGTTCGTCGCTGGGCGGACAGACGGTCGGACCTGGCTGTGTCGTCCTCGACATGACCACGTATATGGACGATATTCTCGAGGTCGACGTCGACCGGCAACGTGCGCGCGTCCAACCGGGAGTCGTCCAAGACGACTTCGACGACCACGCCGAACAGTACGGGCTCAAGTTCGCCCCCGATCCCGCGTCGTCGAATCGCGCGACGATCGGAGGTGGAATCGGGAACAACTCGACCGGAGCCCACTCGGTTCGGTACGGCATCACCGACGCCTACACGGAGGAGCTAGAAGTCGTCCTCGCCGACGGCTCGCACATTCGTACTCGCGAGGTCGTACTCGACTCCGAGGAGTGGGACGAGATCGTCTCGACGGAGGATCAAGAGGCCGCGATTTACCGAACCGTTCGCTCGCTGGTCGAGGAGAACGCCGACGAAATCGAGGAGCGATACTCGGATCTCAAGCGTAACGTCTCGGGATACAATCTCGACAGGGTGATCTACGAAAACGAGGATGGCGAGGAGGTCATCAACCTCTCGAAGCTGTTCGTCGGCGCCGAATCCACCCTCGGCGTCGTCGTCGAAGCCGAGATCAGTCTCGTGTCGCTTCCCGAGGAGACGGCGCTCGTCCTCTACTGTTTCGAGGATCTCATCGACGCGCTCGAGGCGGTCCCCGAAGCCCTCGAGTTCGATCCCAGTGCGGTCGAGCTGATGGACAGCGAAGTGTTCAGGCTCGCACGGGGATCGGAGCAGTTCTCCCGCTACGAGGAGCCGATCCCCGACGGGACGAACGCGGCGCTGATGCTCGAGTTCGATTCCGAACTCTTCGACGACCTCGAGGAGCCGATCGGTCGGACGAACGCCCACTTCGTCGACGAGGGCGACGCCTTCGAAGCCCTCGAGGCGTACACAGAAGAGGATCAAACGAAGCTCTGGAAGCTCCGCAAGGCAGCCATTCCGCTGTTGATGAGCCTCGAAGGCGATCCGAAACCGTACCCGTTCATCGAGGACGCCACCGTTCCGCCGGAGGAGCTCGCCGAGTACGTCCAGAAGTTCATGGACGTCCTCGAGGACCACGATACCTCCGCCGCCTACTTCGCTCACGCGGGTAGCGGGACCCTGCACATCCGGCCCATCCTCAACCTGAAAGACGACGAGGGGATTCAGAAGATGCAGTCGATCACCGAGGACGTGACCGACCTCGTCCTCGAACACAACGGATCGTTCTCCGGCGAACACGGCGACGGGCTCGCGCGGACGGCGTTCAATCCGAAGATGTACGGCGACGACCTCTGGGAGGCGTTCAAGGAGGTCAAGTCCGTCTTCGACCCCGACTGGCGTATGAATCCGGGGAAGGTCGTCTACACCGACGAGAACCCGACAGATATGCGCGACAACCTGCGGTACGGGGACAGCTACTCGTCAATCGAGCCCCAGACGAAACTCGACTTCTCCGACGAGGGCGGGTTCTCGCAGTTGGTGGAACTGTGTAACGGCTGTGGGACCTGCCGACAGACCGACGACGTGATGTGCCCGACCTACCGCGGGATGAAAGACGAAATCGCGACGACACGCGGCCGTGCGAACATGCTCCGTGCGGCTATCTCGGGCGAGATCCCCGAGGAAGAGATGTACTCCGAGCGCTTCCAGGAGGAAGTGCTCGATCTCTGCGTCGGTTGCAAGGGGTGCAAGAGCGACTGTCCAACCGGCGTCGACCTGGCGAAGCTCAAAGCGGAAACCAAGCACCAGTACCACGACCGCGAGGGAATCGGGCTGCGAGAGCGACTGTTCGGCAACATCGATACCGTCTCGAAGATCGGGAGCAAACTCGCACCGCTCGCGAACGCTGGACAGAAGCTGCCGGGAAGCCGCGTCGTGATGGAAAAAGTCGCCGGCATCGCCCCCGAGCGGACGCTTCCCTCGTTCGAGAGCGAATCGCTTCAGGAGTGGTTCGCCCAGCGCGGATCGCGGGTGAGTCCGGAGGAGGCAGATCGGAAGGTGCTGCTGTTCCCCGACACCTACACGAACTACAACCACACTCGCCCTGGAAAAGCCGCCGTGCGCGTACTCGAGTCGGCGGGCGTCCACGTCGAGATCCCCGACGACGTCGCCCCGAGCGGCCGCGCAGCGTTCTCAGTGGGAATGCTCGACGAGGCTGAAGAGCGCGCGCAACGGAACATCGAGCTGTTCACCGAATACATCGAAGACGGCTACGAGATCATCGCCGTCGAACCGTCCGACGCGGTGGTGTTCCAGGACGAGTATCTCGACTTGGTGAACACGCCGGCGGCGGAAACGGTGGCAGCTCACGCCTATGGCGTCAGCGAGTACATGGACGCGTACCGACTCGTCGAACAGCTTCCCCTCGACGAGACGGACGAAACCCTCGCGTACCACGGCCACTGCCACCAGAAATCGACCGGCAAGGACCACCACGCCGTCGGCGTGCTCCGTCGCGCCGGCTACGCGGTCGACCCCATCGAGTCCACCTGCTGCGGGATGGCCGGCTCGTTCGGCTACGAGGCCGAGCACTACGATCTCTCGAAGTCGATCGGCGAGCGCCTTTACGAGAAGCTCGACGAGAGCGACGGGACGCCGGTCGCGCCCGGCGCGTCCTGCCGGAGTCAGATCAACGATCGCGAGACGCGAGACGAGAAGCCGCCGCACCTGATCGAGAAGGTGAACGAGCTGCTCACGTCCTCGTAGTCGCGTTCCCGATTCCGGAATCGATTCGGGTGATTGGGGTTTGGATGCGTGGTGGCGGAATTTTTCGGTAGAAAGCGTCGAAACCCGGAACGGCACTAGTCCTCGTTAGCGGTCGATCCGTCGCCGTGGGTCGAGTAGCTCCACCGGGTGAACCGCATCGCGGTCGAGCAGTGAACCGAGCTGGTCCTCACAGGAGGTCCCGCTGGCGACGACGATCCGGTCCTGCGCCTCGGGCTCGGTGAATTGCTCGCGGAGGCGGTCACCGACGTCCATGCTTAGCTCGTAGTATTCGGACTTGTACCCGAAGCTCCCGGCCATTCCACAGCACTCGACGTCGCTCTCGAGGACGTCGTATCCCACTTCCTCGAGCACGGTCGTCGTGTACGGTTCGAGTCCGAGGGTCCGCTGCTGGCAGTGGGAGTGATAGGCGATTTCTGCGTCGCCGGTCGGGAGCGTGTCCGCGTCTGCCCCGTTTTCGAGGCAGCCGTAGACGTACTCGAGTATCTCGTAGCTACCGTCGCGCAGGCGTTCGAACGACGCCTCCGGCAACAACTTCTCGTACTCCCGGTGGAACATCGCGAGGTCCGACGGCTCGATGACAACCACGTCGCGGTCCGCATCGAGGTGTTCGACGAAGGAAGCGTAGACCCGACTGGCTCGCTCGTCTGCAGTGTCGATCATCCCCTGTGAGAGCGGGGCTCGACCGCTCTCGGCCACGTCAGGGATACGAACGTGAACGTTCAGGCGCTCAAGGACGCGAACGGTTGCTTTGCCGCGGTCGACATCGATGTGGTTGGTGTAGGTGTCGGGGTAGAGGACAACCTCCCGATCCGCGTCGGCCGCGTCGATCCGCGGACCCCGCTCTTCGTACCAGTCTCGAAGCGTCTCGCGCTGGAACGTCGGAAGTTCGCGCCGGCCGTCGACGCCGGCGATTCGCTCGAGCATCTTTCTGGCTGGTCGAGAGGAGGCGAGCCAGTTGGAGACGGGTGCGGTGGCGCTCCCGAGTTTCGCGAGCGTCTCGTAGTTGCCGAACAGCCGTTTTTGGAGATCGATCCCGCCCGACTCTTCGTCCGGGACGAGTTCCTCATAGAGGAAATTGAACTGCCCTTCCTCGGCTTCGCCGTTGAGCCGGTCTCGAACGACGGTGTTGATCCAGGGAATGTCGATCTCGACTGGGCATGCATCGACACAGCGCGAACAGCCCGTACAGAAATCGTTGAATTCGGCTGCGCTGTCGTAGCCGTGGACGCCGGCTTCCCACCCCGTCGCGATGCCGCCGGAATAGGTTTCGCCGCCGAACGCGTGGCCCCCGACTGACTGGAAGTTTGCACACGAGTTCGCACACGCCGAACACCGGATGCAGTACAGCGTCTCCCGGAGCTGGTCGTCCTCGCGCATCTCCATCCGACCGTTATCGATCAACACGAGGTGGAACTCGCGGTCGTCGTCGCGGTCCGCGAAGGCGACGTCCGGTTCCTCGAAGTCCACGACGGGCGACTCGACGGGCGGTGTCAGCAGCGAAATGTAGGACGTGATGTCTTGGCCCGTTCCCGAGCGACCGATCAGTTCGATGAACGGCGAGAGATCCTCGACGCTAGGAACGATCTTCTCGACGCCCGCAACGGCGACGTGCGTGTCCGGGACGACGGCGGTCTTCCGGGCGTTGCCCTCGCTCGTGACGAGTGCCATCGTCCCCGAGTCCGCAGTGATGAAGTTCGCGCCTGTCATCCCAATGTCCGCCTCCCGGATGAGCCCACCTAACTCCTCGCGGGCGAACGCCGTCAGCTCCTCGGCGGTCTCGAGCGGTTCGTCCGGGTCGAACTGCTCGTTGAACAGCCGGGCGATGTCCGCCTCTGACCTGTGGATCGCGGGCGCGACGATGTGTGACGGTGCTTCGTCGGCTACCTGCAGTACCCACTCGCCGAGATCGGTCTCGACGACGTCGACGCCGTCCCCTTCGAGCGCCTCGTTGACCTCCAGTTCCTCGCTGGTCATCGACTTCGATTTGACGAGCCGGTTGGCGTCCCGCTCGCGCGCGACCTCCCTGATATACCGGTTGGCGTCGGCGGCATCGTCGGCGAGGTAGACCGTTCCCCCGTTCCCCTCGACAGTCGCGGTCAGTTCGTCGATCAGGTCCGGCAATCGCTCGATGGCTGTTTTCTTGATCGCGCGCGCCTCGGATTTGAGCGACTCGTAGTCCTCGAGGTCGGCCACCGACTCGTATCGTCCCTGATTGAATCCCAGCGTGTTCTCCTCGACTGCCTCCCCCTCCGTCTCGAGTAGATGACGAATGTGGGCTGCTTTCGAACGGCGAGTGTCTGAGTCACTCATCGGACTCACCGTCCGCGAGCAGGACGACGTGGACCGCTTTCGGACCGTGAGCGCCCCGAACGAGCGACCCATGTCGGCGGTGGCACTCGGTCCCGTCGCGACGATTGCACTTCCTCCGTCGCGCAACGCCGGGCCGAGTCGATTGATCGCCGTCGGCATATCCGAGACGAGATCCGATTCTCGAAGGATCGGAACGTGTAGATCCGGAAAGAGGCTGACCTGTTCGCTCCCGTCCGGCTTCGCGGGCAAGACGACGCTGCCGTACTCCGCGATACCGAGCGAGGCCGCCGTAACGCTCGTACTCGCCGCCTCGAGCGTTGCCGGCGTCGGCGAGTCATCGATCCAGTCGGGGAGGGACGCCTCCTCGAAGGGAAGCGACGTCCCGATGACCGGCTCGCTAACGATCGACTCGAGCGTGGACTCGAGGCCATCTGAGTCGCTGTGAGTCACAGGCACGTCGAGATCAGCGAGTGATACCTCGAATCGATCCCGGTTGATCACTGTGTCGGCGGTCATATTCGATGCTTCGAGGCCGGCCATTTCACTGTTCTGTTCGTTCACACGTCGTCCCGAGCGAACGTCGATGCTGCAATCAGGTCCGATCGGACTTCACCGGTACTGTATTGCACTGCCGATGGTCACCCTCCAATCAAACGCCCAGTGTACACGAATGAAAAAGGCCAATTCATACGTGTGTATTCGAAGTACAAACCGGTGTACTGCTGTCGATTGATACCGATATCGCCAGAATTCGGGCACTTTCTAGACACGATCCGACCGTGTGGAGGGACGGGCAACAGTGGGCACGATAGACGGCTGTTTTGTCTGCCAGAAGTGTCTACTAGTCAGACAGTGGAGAGAATTATGGGATTTATGTTTATTTTAGACCATTATCGCCATATCTGACCACTTAATAGCCATGAAGATAGAATTTTCCAATAATATCTAATCCCATCGGTGTCAATTGGCGAGCGATGTGTGTTAACGGTCGACAATTATAATACCAAATGATTGATTTCTTACCATGCCAGATTCGGTCCAATATGGCATCGGGATAGTGATCGGGTTGTCAACAATAGAACGTCACGCGGGAGGTGATCGGAATGGCGACTGCCGTTGAGCTCTTGTTCGCTGCGACACCACTCCTGCTCGCGGGTGTACTTCTCGTCGGGTTGTTATGGCCGGCAACACGAGCGATGCCGATCGCGTACGTTGCCGCGCTGGCCGTCGGCTATTTCGTCTGGGGCATGCCAACAGACTACCTTATCGCCGCATCGGCAGCCGGTGCGATGACGGCGATCCAGATCCTCTGGATCGTCTTCGGCGCGTTGCTCCTCCTGTATACACTAATGCAGGCCGGCGCGTTCGATCGGATCAACCAAGGGTTCGCGACGATCAGCGACGATCGCCGAGTACAGATCATCCTGCTCGGGTTCTTCCTCGCAGCGTTCATCGAGGGAGCGGCTGGCTTCGGAACGCCAGCTGCAGTCGTCGCACCGCTCCTGTTAGCACTCGGATTCCCGGCTCTTGCCGCCGTGATCGCTGGACTAGTCGGTCACGTCCTCGCCGTCACGTACGGTGCGGTCGGGACGCCGATCGTTATCGGCATCCAAGATCCACTCGGATCGACTGAGGCGACGAGTACGGCAATCACCGAGGGCGGATTCACCATCGAACAGTATTCCCTCGAGGTCGCGATCTGGGCGGCGACCTACCACACCCTTATCGGATTCGTCATGCCGCTGTTCGCGGTCGGGATGGTCGTCTACTTCTTCGGCGATACGGAAGAGCGAAGCCTCGAGCCGGCGTGGGAGGTCGCACCGCTGTGCCTGTTCTCCGGGATCTCGTTCGTCATCCCTTACTGGTTATCGGCACAGATTAGCGCCGAGTTCCCCAGCTTGATAGGCGCGATGGTCGGCGGTGCAATCGTCGTCACCGCGCTGAAGGCCGGATACTTCGTGCCGGACGAAGAATGGGACTTCCCGGACCGCGAGGAATGGCCCGCACACTGGGTCGGAACGATCGAGCCCGGTCAGGCCAACGCACCCGGCGTTGGCGGCAGCACTGGCGACCCAGCCGCGGCCGATGGCGGTGTCGCTTCGGAGAACATGTCCCTTCTCCGCGCCTGGGCGCCGTACATTTTGCTCGTCGTCTTGCTCGTCATCACGCGGGTCGTCGATCCGCTTCCCTCGGTCCTACAGCAGTTCGGTACTCAGTGGACCAATATCCTCGGAACAGGCCTTAGCGGAGGTGTCGACTGGCTGTACGTTCCGGGCTTCTGGCTGTTCGTCTGCGCGCTGATCGCGATTCCGCTGTACAACATGTCCGGTCAAGAGATCAAATCCGCGTGGTCGGAAGCGGGGCAGAAGCTCGTCGCCCCCCTGATCGCGCTCCTGTTCGTCATTGCGATGGTGCAGGTGATGCTCCAGTCCGGTGCTCACGCGGATGGCACTGAGAGTATGATCTTCGTATTGGCGCAGGCGACGGCTGACATCGTCGGCCCCGCTTACCCGTTCATCGCTCCGCTCATCGGTGCACTCGGCGCCGCTATGGCCGGCTCGAACACAGTGTCGAACATTACCTTCGGCGGGTTCCAGTTCGAGGCTGCATCACAGCTCGGACTGCCGACCCAACTCATCGTCGGCGCCCAAGCCGTGGGTGGTGCCATCGGAAACCTCGTGGCCATCCACAACGTGGTAGCCGCGCTGGCGACGGTCGGCCTCGTCGGCAGCGAGGGGCGAGTCATGCGGTTGAACCTGATCCCGCTCATCTACTACGCTGTCGGGGTCGGTCTCGTCGCAACCATCTTCAGCTACCTGGTCTTCCCGGGACTCTTCTAATCTAGTCTGAGCCGGGTTTTCCGTTCTCGAGTCGAGAATGGTTATTTCCGCGCGGATAGATCTGTTCTCACCCGAATGAGTCAACCGTTCCTCCGATCTCCCGTCGCAGGATTGGACTACGATGCTGCAGCTTGGCTCAGCCGAGGGTTGGTTTGAATCGATCGCTACCGAGGAAGGTCCAGATGTTACCCCGCTCTTCCAGTGGATCCACTCCCGGGAGGTCTTTCAGCGCAGGCTGGATCGCGTTCCACCATCCCTCTTCCGTCTCGAATTCGGCGGGGTAATCCGGGTACACGTTCTCGAGGAAGTCGGACTTGCGCGCACTGGGATTGGTGATGAGATAGTCGTACGCTGCGAGCAGTGCATCTCGCCTCGCTTCGAGAGTCGAACCCGATCCGGGCAGATCGATCTCATCCATCGCATCCTGTATCGGGTGCGGTGAAGCCTCCAGATCGCTTCTGCTCGACGCGGGTTCGGTTCCCGTTTCGATCGGCACCCACCAGACCCGTCCGCTCGCACCGATCTTTCGCGTCTCGAGGATTCCCTCGTCAACGAGTGTATTCAGCTTGTTGTGTGCCGTTCGGCGGGAACAGTCCAACGATTCTATGATGTCGTCTGCGGTGAGAGGGCGGCCGAAATCGTCCCGTTCTTCGAATACTTCTCGAGCGGCTTTCGCTGGGATACGATCGGCGTACTGACCGTGGCTGTTTCGCTCTCGGTCGTTCCCCATATGACATACCATTACACACAACTGCAAATACCTTTGCACTTGACTGTCTCCACTCCCGACGTAACCCTCTCGTTCTGAAAACGAATCTCCGAGCAGAACTCCGCCGAGCCTTCTGACGCAACAAAGCGTGTTAATTTCCAGAAATTATATTATACCAAATTAACCCAAATTATATCTGGGTTATTTTCCCAAGGTATAATATGGCATGATCGCACCAAGGGAGGAACAATGCGGAGGTCCCCGGGGAACAGTCAATGGCTGACACGATGCCGATCGCGTGGCTCTCCGCGCTGATCGTCGGATTCTTCGTCTGGGACATGCCGGTCGCGTGGCTGGTCGCTGTGACTATCGAAGGTGCGATCACGGCCATACAGATCCTGTTTATCGTCTTCGGTGCACTCGTACTGCTGTACACGATGTCGCGTTTAGGGACGTTCGACGCTCTCAATACCGGAGTCGCGGCGATCAGTGACGACCGACGCGTCCAGATCGTACTCATCGGATTTTTCCTCTCGACGTTCCTCGAGGGAGCAGCCGGGTTCGGAACGCCTGCCGCGGTCGTCGCACCGCTGTTGCTCGGGCTCGGGTTTCCCGCGCTGATCGGCCACATCATCGCCGTCACCTACGGTGCGGTTGGGACGCCGATCATCGTCGGGATCAGAGAGCCGATGGCGGGCGTCGCCAGTATCCAAAGCGTACTCGACGCAGAGAGGATGACTGCGACGGAGTTCGCCGTCAACGTCGCTGCGTGGGCTGCGCGACGTACCATCTGCTGGTCGGGTTTCTGATGCCGCTGGTCGCCGTCGGAATGGTCGTCTACTTTTTCGGCGATCCCGACGATCGGTCGCTCGAACCGGCACTCGAAGTGTGGCCGCTGTGTCTCTTCGCTGGGTTCGCTTTCGCGATTCCCTACTGGCTGTCAGCGTGATTTATCAGTGCGGAGTTCCCGGCGCTAGCTGGCTCGATAATTGGCGGCGTGATCGTTATTAGCGTCCTTCGGGCTGGCTACCTTCTTCCGGACGAAGAGTGGGAGTTCCCCGAGCAATCGAAGTGGCCGGATCACTGGCTCGGTTCGATCGAGCCCGGAAACGCGAGACCCGTACTGAACAGTAACCACGACATCCCGCTGCTGCGGGCGTGGTCTCCGTATCTGCTGTTGCTGTCGATGTTGTTCCTGACTCGCGTCGTCGACCCGATCCGAAAAGTACTCCTGGGGGAACAAGTATCGCTGTTCGGTACTCAGGTTTCGATGACGGTCGGAACGATCGGAACACCGATGGGAGAATTCACCGTCGGTTTCCTCCTGTTCGAGTGGTCGAACATCCTCGGAACGACCCTCGGTAACGGCATCAATTTCGCCTACATTCCCGGTGCGTGGTTACTGTCAGCTCGATCATCGCGATCCCGACGTTCGACATGTCACGCGATCAGGTCTCCGAGGCCTGGCTCGAGGCGACGACGAAACTAATCTCGCCGTTGGTGGCGCTCGTGTTCGTCCTCGCGATGGCACATATCATGCTACAGTCGAGCGCCCATACGGACATCGACAGCATGATCCTGGTACTGGCGACCGCAGCGGCGGACCTGTTCGGTCCGGCCTACCCGACAGTCGCCGCCCTCATCGGTGCACTCGGCGCGGCGCTCGTCGGGTCGAACACCGTGAGCAATATCACGTTCGGTCCGTTCCAATTCTTCGCAGCCGAAGGGCTCAGGTTCTCGCGAGAACTCATCGTCGGGGCACAGGCTGTCGGCGGTGCCATCGGGAACCTCGTGGCGATTCACAACGTCGTCGCAGCGCTCGCGACCGTCGGCCTGATCGGGCAGGAAGGGCGCGTAATCCGATTGAATAGCATTCCGCTCCTCTATTACACCCTTTTCGTCGGCTTCTGGGTCGCTCTGTTCACGTATTTCCTCTTTCCAGAGACGTTTTGATAGCGGCAGGTAGGGCGTTTCAACAGAAATCAACAGTTACGAAACATGAAAATCGAACCTATGGCAAGCAACTCACCAGATCCGAGCAAACTCGATCCGTCGGCCGACCCGCGCGCCAACTACGACTACGCTAGCGACAGCGTCGATCGTCCCGCACTCGTCGGTGATCTCGAAGAGTTCGTCGACTGCGAGATCCGAGCCGATTCCTACTCCCGCGAGCTGTACGCGACCGACGCGAGTCCCTACGAGACGACGCCGATCGCCGTCGCGTTCCCCGAATCGACGGCGGACGTCGCCGATCTTCTCGAGTACTGTGGTGAACGCGAGATCTCGGTTCTCCCGCGAGGCGGCGGGACGAGTCTCGCCGGACAAACGGTCAACCGGGCCGTCGTACTGGATTTCACGCGGCACATGGGCGAGATCCTTGAGATCGATCCCGAGGGCCGCGCTGCAACAGTCCAGCCCGGAACGATCCTCGGGACGCTGAACGAAGCCCTCGAGCCCCACGACCTCAAGTTCTCCCCTGACCCCGCGTGGGGCGACAAGAGCGCCATCGGCGGCGCGATCGGGAACAACTCCAACGGCGACCTCGAGGGCCGGATTTACGCCGAGATCGAACGGATTCTCGCGGAAGACGCGGATCGCATCGATCAAGCCTATCCCGATCTCAAGCGTAACGTCTCGGGCTACAATCTCGACCGGCTGGTTGCCGAAGCTCGTGGTGACGAGTTGCCGGGCGGTGAGGAAACCGGTGAACCAGGCACCGTCAACATCGCCCGATTGCTGGCCGGCAGCGAAGGGACCCTCGCGGTCGTCACCGAGTCGACCGTCTCACTCGAGACGGTTCCGGAAACGAAGGCTGTCTCCTTGCTCTGTTATCCCGGTCTCCACGAGGCCATGCGAGACGTCGTTCCGATTCTCGAACACGATCCCGCGGCGGTAGAAGTCCTCGACGATGTCTTGATCGATCTGGCGAGCGACACCGCGGAGTTCGGTCCGGTCATCGAAACACTACCCGAGGGAACAAACGCCGTCCTCCTGGTCGAGTTTTACGCCGAGAACGTCGATTACGGTAAAGAACAGATCTCCGGCCTGCTCGCCGACCGTGTGCCGTCGGCGACACCTGTCGGAAAGCCCGCCGATAGTGCACCGATGAGCGATTCCGAGACGTTCGCGATCGAAGCCCTCGAGGCCTACGACGACGCCGAGCGGGCCAAGCTCTGGAAGCTCCGCAAGTCCGGACTGCCGATCCTGCTCTCGCGGACGACCGACGAAAAGCACATCTCCTTCATCGAGGACACCGCGATCCCGCCGGCGCGACTCCCCAAGTTCGTCGAGGGGTTCGAAGAAATCCTCGAGAAACACGACACGTACGCCAGCTTCTACGCCCACGCCGGTCCCGGCGTGCTCCATGTCCGGCCGCTCGTGAATACGAAGACCGAGATCGGACTGGAACAACTCCACGGGATCGCGGACGACATGACGGATCTCGTCGTCGACCTCGGCGGCTCGGTCTCGGGCGAACACGGCGACGGCCGCGTCCGGACCTATAGTAGCCATTAGAACTTTCTACTCAGAAGTTGTTGCTAAACGTAGTGGATCATCTCGACAAGATCTCTGTCAAGGAATTGCAAGATGCCCTCGACAACGTGGAGGGAAAGAAGCCGACGCAACGACTCTTAGCGGCAATAGCGTACAAAAATGGCGTCACACAGACTGAACTAGCCGAGTGGTACGACGTTCAGCGACGGACAATCTATAGCTGGCTCAAGCGACTCGACACCGACGAGTCGCTTGAGCGTGCCGTAACTGATGCTCATCGATCTGGGAGAAAACGGAAACTCTCAGAAGAAGAGCAAGAGACGTTCGAAGAAACTGTCCATGAATCGCCCGAAGAAGTTGGTATCGACGCGCCGGCATGGACGCCGGCGCTCGTCCAGCAGTATCTCGACGAAACGTACGATGTCGAATACTCACTCCCGAGTTGCCGGCGGTTGCTCAAAGAAGCGGGATTGAGCTATCAAAAACCACGCCGCACAGCCGCTGAAGCTGAGGCTGACGAACAAGAGACGTTCCACGAAGAACTGAAAAAAAGCGGCGGGAGATGGACGCCACAGTAGTCTGTCTCGATCAAACCAAGAAATCCGTGCAAGTTGAGCCGCGTGCCGCGTGGTTTCCGCGCGGCACGCGGCCGGCCGTCGAATTGTCCGGACAACGTGACTGGACGTGTCTCTTGGGCGCGATCACCGAGGACGGTGATCGCTTTTTCTCTCGATTCGAAGAGTACGTAACCGCCGCACATGCGAAAAATTTCATTCTCGCGTTATGCAACGAATTCCAAGATAACTTGATCGTCGTGTTGGATGGAGCGCCGTATTTCCAGGCGTCGGCCGTCACGGACCTGGCGGCCCGTGACGACCTCGCCTTCGTCACGTTACCAGCGTATTCACCGGAACTCAATCCAGTCGAAGAGTGCTGGAGACAGCTGAAATCAGCTCTTAGCAACCGGTTCTTTGACTCACTTTCTGAGCTCACAACAGCGATCGATACCGCTCTTGATCAACTCTCCATTCCCAAAGTGAGCAATTATTTCTAACTTCTACTATAGATAGTGCCGAATCACTCCTCTTCTCGCACTGCTAAGTTGATATACGGAAGAACGAACTCGACAAGCTGTTGCTCTACCTTTCGCAAGTGATTCGATGCGGTCGTCTTTGTAATATCCATCTTTTCTGCGATCTCTTCGAGCGTTACCTGCCGGGGGATCTCGAAGTATCCGTGTTCGACGGCCGTGTTCAGGAACTCACGCTGTCGGGGGGGATCGACGAAAGCAACTCCTGCCACTCGGAGCGACTGGGGATAATCTCGCGTCTGAAATCCTGTGTGATCCGTTCGACCGTCACGTTGCCGAACTCCGAGAGCAAGTCGATAGCCTCTGACAGTTCGCTCCGGTCGTTCAACAGCAGGTCAAAGCATTCACGGCCATTGACCAACTGGGTTGGGCCGAGTGGGAGATAGCCGTCGTACATCAGTGCCTGCAGTGGTGTGACTTCGGTCAGTCGCCCACGAAGCAACATCGTCGCAGCACATCGCCCTTCGCTCGTCTCGTACTGTTCGACGAGATCAACGGTCTCCACTGTCTCGTGTGCACGGATGATTTCGTGGATAGCATCGCAGTCGCGGGACTCAACTGCGAGCATCCCAATATAGCGATTGTTCCGGAACGTGGACGCGACGAACTCGCCGAACACGTCATGCTTCGCGAGTTCTGCCGTCCAGTCACCGTCGTACTGCACGCATACCTTCGCCGTGAGCATGGGTAGCAAGTAGAAGTGGCGGATGGATAACCCCTCTGTGTCGTGATGAACGACTCGACTCACTGCCAGGGCGCAAGCAACCTCGTCACTGACGCGGATTCACGCTCAAGAGTGTCGGCAAGGCGCTCGACTACAGCCTCCGAGAATGTCGGCGAAATGAGGCGGCGTGCCTTCTGCAGTCGCACGTCGACAGAGAGTGGTGCGTCCCGCGCACCGCGGCTCCGCGTCACGTCGGATCGGTACGTCTCCTCGGACGTTTCCACAGTCACGCGAGCAAGACACTCACCTGGGAACTGCTCGTCCAACGCGTCGTCGACGACGAACTCAACCCGCTCGGTAGCTGCCAGAATCTCCGGGTCTGTCCGTGCCGATTCGGCGTGTTCGGCCTGTGTGAAGCGTTCTCGAGTGAGCGCAGCGGCGACCGGATACGCATAAGAATACTGGGCGTCCTCCGGCGTTGCTGGCTGGCGAGTCTGCAGATGGGTCGCCTTCTCGAAAGTTGCGATCCGCACTGACTCGACACTCTCCGGGTCGATGTCGTATCGAGAGACCAACGTCAAGACGGCTTCGACACCGGGTTGTGCCCACCGACAGCACGGGTATGGTTTGAGATACCCCTTCGTCACGTGGAACACCTCACCCAGCGTATCGCCTACCGATGCCTCATCGAAGACAGTCCCTGATCCCGTGAACCCAGCCCCAGCGAGTTGGGCGGAGACGACGCCGGTGTACGCACCCCAGCCGATGCCGTCTTTCGTCATCCCTGGGTTCTCGACACCGCGCATGATTGGTGTCCGGGGCGCGTGATATTCGGCGACACCGAGAGCGTGTGCCATCTGCTCTGGCGAGAACGCAAACAGCCGCGCCGTTGCGGCGGCGGCACCGAGTGCGCCCCATGATCCAGTGCCCGTGTAGATGTCGTCGACCGCGTGAATCGCCAACCCAATGCGGACGGCGAGTTCGTAGCCGACGAAGACAGCATTGAGGAACTCCTGTATCGATGCATCGACGTTCTCGGCGGCCGCCAACGCGGGTGGGACGACCACTGCAGCCGGGTGGCCTTTGACCTCGCGGTGCCCATCGTCGATATCGAGTGCGTTCGCAGCGACTCCGTTGGCAAGTGCCGCCCCTTCAACAGCCACTGTGTCGCCCGACGCATCAAGCAGCGTCGTCTTACCCCCGTCGAGATGAGCCCGCGCGTACTGACGAACGATATCGACACCCGCCTGCCGATAGCCGGCGGTGATGGCTGCGAGCGTATCGAGCACGCGCGCTTTCACGTGAGCTTCGACGTCGTCCGGCGCGTCTGCGATCGTCGCCGACTGCGCGAATTCAACGGCTCGACCTGTATTCATCAGAGGTAGACAACGATCTGCTTGTCTTCGACATCCACCGCATACGTGTCGACTGGCGACTGCTCACCCTCGAGGTTAGCGCCACAGTCACAGCCACCATCGGGAGCACTCTCTTCGGCGGGCTCGCCATCGGCGGATTCCACAGCAGTATCGAACGACCGTGCGCGAACCTTGTGGGGGTTGAAGACGGACTCGCCCGTCGCGATGTCGAACTCCCAGCCGTGCCACGGACAGCGCAAGATCTGACCGTCGTCTTTCCACTCTACGTTCTCGGGGTCCGTCGCCGACGTCGTCCCTGTCACCTTTCCCATACAGAGCGGGGCTCGCTGATGCGGACAGTCGTTCTTGAGTGCGTAGTACTCGCCGTCGACGTTGAACACGCCGATCGAATGGCCGTTCAGTTCGACAATCGTGCGGTCACCTGGCGGCAGTTCGTCAGTTGAACAGATCTCGAAGCGTTTCTCCATCAAATCACTCTCCGTTAGTTGGAAGACTCGTCGGGTCGTTTGGAAGTCCGTACAGCTCCTGTGCGTTGCCTGCCATCACGGCGTGCTCCATCTCATCGGGCATTGGTGGGAGCGCGTATAGCGGTGAGTCCGTATCCCAGTGGGGGTAGTCACTGGCAAACATCACTGTCTCTTCGGCGTGCATCATTTCCAGAATTTGGAGGAGATGTTCGGGATTAGCCGGCTCTTCGATGGGCTGAGTGGTGAAACGCACTTGGTCACGAACGTATTCACTCGGTGGCTTCTGAAGATACGGGACCTGCGCGCGGAGCGCTTTCCAGTTTTTATCCATCCGCCAGAGGAAATGTGGCACCCAGCTCAGTCCGCCCTCAATAACGACAAAGCTGAGATCGGGGAACTTCGCGAGGACGCCCTCGGCGACGAGACTCACGAGTTGTCCCATCGCGTATGTCCCGAGGAGCGTATGCCACTCGAAGTAGGTGTTTGGATGCCCCGCACCCGTCGGCGGCTGCGTCACACCGTGGCCCTCCGTGTAGGGATGCATAGCGATGGGCAGCCCCATCTCCTCGGCGGCTTCGTACATCGGCCAGTAGTACTCGTGACCGTAGGGGAGCTGTGAGGCCATCGGCATCACCACCTGGACGACACGCGGATGGTCGCCAAGTTCGCGAATCATCTCGGCCATCCGGTCGGGTTTCTGTGGTGCGGCAAGCAGCGACCCAACAAACGGACCGCCCTCCACAAGCCAGTTGTCGATGACCCACTTGTTGTTCGCGACCGCGAGTTCGGCAGCGTAGTCCCGGTTCGGAAGAGCCGTGAGGTTGAGATAAGAGTTCCCCGTCAGAACCGCATAGTCGACGCCGAATTCGTCGAAGTGGTGGTCTTTCATCTTCTCGATGCTGGACCCCGCAGGACCGCCATCATCCGGTACCGCGTCGCGACGAGAGAATTCCGCGACGTTCTCATAGAGGATACGTGGTGACTGCACACCACGGTCTTTGTACTGGTCAGGGAGGTAGGCGATGACCGCTTCGGGATCCGTCCATTTTTGGTGGATATCACAATCAATGAGCGTCGGCGCCCCCTGCTGTGACCCGGTCGATTGTTCGGGGTGTCGTCCTGTCATCGTATGAGAGAACCAAACAGAGAGATCACCCTAAGCCACAGGGCAAACTTGTAGCAGATATATATACTAGTCGTGACAGGCGCCTGGTTTCGGGCTACTGTTCGTCCGTCGTCTCTGAACCGCGGCCCCACAGTGGCAACAGAATCCTCACTGGTGGTTTCATCGCGGTCATTGGGACCCTCCCCCAGACGACCGAACCCGTAGGACCTCGTCGTGAGAGACAGGCTGGTCCTGAGTTCCTCGAGGCAGCCTACTTGCGCCTATGCGGGTCTCAGCTGTGGGCTTTGCGCTGTGTGTCGGGACGCCAGATCCGGGTGGAAGTCATTTAAGTAGTGGAGATGTAGGTGTCAAGGATTACGCCACTCACGACTCGAGTCATCTGCATGCGGTATCAACCGAGGCAATTCAGTCAGTCATGAGCAACGCACGTATCGCTGCTTGCCAGTTCGAACCACATATCGGTGACGTCGACGCCAATCTCGACCGTATCGAACGGCTCACCGAACGACTACCGCCGGCGACGGTGTTCGCCGTCTTCCCAGAACTCTGTGTCACCGGCTACGACCTCGACAGCGCCCTGCCGGCGCAAACAGCGGTACCCGGGCCCGTGACGGACCGCATACAGACGATTGCCCAGAAGACCGGTGTCGACCTACTGATTGGACTGCCCGAAGCTGCCGGCGACGACGTTTACAACTCGCTCGTGTACGTCTCCGACCACGGTGTCAAGGCAATTTACCGGAAACAACAGCTGTGGGGAGACGAAGCAGCGCCGGTTACGGCCGGAACTGAACCAACGGTCGTCGAGACGCCGGCTGGACGGGTCGGAATGCTGCTCTGTTACGACCTGAACTTCCCTGAGCTCGCGCTCGAGTATGCCAAGGCTGGGTGTGACCTCCTTGCCGTCAGTGCAGCGTGGCGCCAGTCATTTGACCATGATTGGCGACTTCTCTGTTGTGCCCGTGCGCTCGACCAGACCTGCTATATCGTTGGCTCGAACCACTCCGGCACCCAATCCGGACGGCATCACGCAGGCGAGAGCCTGATCGCCGGGCCACGCGGTGAGATCATCACGAAAGCCACGGACAACAGGCCGACGATCTCGGCCGAAATCGACCCTGATGCGATCGAAACTGCTCGTCGCAAGAACCCGGTCCAGAAGTCCCGTCGCAATGAGGGCGACTCGGCTCGGCGGTAGCGCCTGTCGTTTACGAGCGCAAGTTGGGGTATCCTTTCTGTCGAGCGAACACACTTAGGACGTCACAAAGCAGTGAGTGAGGACGTCTGCTTGCGGTGAACCGCGCAAGCAACAGGATCGGGTCCACCGCTCACACGGTCCGCGTTCGCCGTCCTGACCGGTGGCAACGCCATCGCAATCGGCGGCAGCTCGCCGCCGACCGACGGCTTCCCGTCTCTTGTCGGTGTGACTGACCCGCGGAGTACGAGTTCGGCTCTGGTTCGTCGCCAAAGTCACGCGTCAGTGGCAGTTTACCGGGGAGATTTTGTGACGTCCAGGCACGATTTTCGGTACTATCATGTACTTTTCTTATAAAGGATTGATTAGTATGGGTCAATACTTAGGGTTTTTATCCCAGAAAGATCTAGCGTGCCAATTCAAAACACACGGCGTGGCCTACTCAGGATGGGAGGTGGGCTCGCCGTCACAGCGACTAGCGGGGTGACAGCCGGGTGTCTCACCCTCGCGTCAGAGTTCCGGAATGATTCGATCAAGGTTGGTTCGAAGCGGTTCACTGAGCAAGAAGTTCTCGGCTATCTCGCGTACGAGGCACTCGCTGCGAACACTGATCTCAATATCGGCGATCAGGTCGGTCTTGGCGGCACCACGACGAACTTTCGGGCAGTAGACTCCAGTGAGATCCAGTTGTACTGGGAATATACCGGGACGGCTTGGCAAACCCTTCCACCGAAACACGAGGAGGTCATTTCCGACCCCAAGGAGCTCTACGAGATGATAAAACAGGAGTTTGAAACGGAACACGATCTCACGTTCTTGCAACGGGCACCGCTCGACAACACCTACGTTCTCATGGCGAATCCCGAGTGGGCGAAACAGACCGGTGTGAAGTCGCTATCGGGACTCGCGTCGCATCTTACCGACACGGACACGCAGCTTACAGTCGCGTTGAACGCAGAGTTCCAAGATCGGGCAGATGGCTGGCCGGGGCTCATCGAGCACTATGGGTTTGCCGACAACACGCAACTGGAGATCAAGAACATTGACTCCGGACTCTTATACCAAGTCGTCGGTGAGGGGGAAGCCGATATCGGTGTTGGATTCAACACCGACCCGCGCATCCTGCAGTTCGACTTACAGGTGCTCGAGGACGATAAGCAGTTCTTCCCGAGCTATCACGCGGTGCCTATGGTACGCGTGTCGACGCTCGAGTCCAATCCATCGATTCGCGAACCACTGAACGCGACGAGCAAGAACCTCACCACTGACCAGATTCGAAAGCTCAACAAGCGGGTCGCGCTCGACAGGGTAAATCCACAGACGGTAGCCAAGGAGTATCTACGCGAGACGGGGGTGCTGTAATGTCCGCTCTCGTCGATTCGCTACCGCTGTTCGCGGATGGGTACATCGAGTACTTCCTCAACAATAAGACACTCCTGTGGGAGCTGCTTGTCAATCACATCATTGTCGTCATTGACTCGGTATGGCTCGCACTCGTCTTCGGTGTCCCGCTCGGCGTGCTCGCCACCTATAACGACCGCCTTGGAAAGGGCATCCTCTGGAGTGCAAGTATGCTGATGACGGTTCCGAGTATCGCCCTCTTCGGGCTGTTGATTCCGCTCGTCGGGATTGGAGAAATTCCAGTTATCATTGCACTTGTACTCTACGCCCAGTTGCCCATCATCAGAAATACCTACTTGGGTCTCACGCAGGTTGACCAGGCGACTATCGAGGCCGGGCGTGGAATGGGGATGACGAAGACACAGCGGCTCTGGCGACTCCAACTCCCCCAGGCGATTCCAGTTATCATGGCGGGCGTGCGCAACGCCGTCGTCATCCTTGTCGGCATCGCGGCCATCGGAGCGTTCATCGGAGCGAATAACCTCGGTGACCCCATCTTCAACGGCATCAGCGAGGCCTATCCAGCGGCCATCGTTGTCTCGACGATTCTGGTGTCGCTGCTTGCGCTGGCCTTCGACTACACCTTTCGCGTCCTCGAACAGGTGTTCAGACTCCGGAACGGCGAAGACGTCGAACTGACGATTGGAACACGGCTCATCCAGAGGTCAATACATGACTGAGACGAACCCGAGAGACACGACAGAAACATCGGACACGATGATCGAATTCGATAGCGTCACCAAGATCTACTCGGACCAGACCGTCGCTATCGAAGATATCAGCTTCGAGGTCGAACGGGGGACGACAACGGTCTTCGTCGGTCCCTCCGGCTGTGGCAAGACTACGTCGATGACGCTCGTCAACCGAATGCAAGATTCAACGGAGGGGACGGTCTACTACGACGGCACTGACGTGCAGGACCTCGACAAGGTCGACCTCCGCAGAGAGATTGGCTACGTAATTCAGGAGATCGGTCTCTTCGAGCATATGACGGTCAGCGAAAACATCGCAACGGTCCCCGAACTCAAGGGCTGGGCCCAGTCGCGTATCGACGACCGCGTCGACGAACTGCTCGAGTTGATGGACCTCCCACCGGCGACTTATCGCGACCAGTATCCCACCGCTCTCTCCGGCGGCCAACAACAGCGAGTCGGGGTCGCTCGCGCACTCGCTGCGGATCCCGATGTCCTCTTGATGGACGAACCGTTCGGTGCGCTGGACCCCCTCACCCGTGAGGAACTGCAAAACGAATTCCTCGAGATCCAAGAACGAATTGACACAACGATCCTCTTTGTCACACATGACATCAATGAGGCGTTGAAAATGGGTGATAAGATTGCGATCTTCGATGTCGGTGAGCTCGTGCAGTACGGCTCGCCACAGGAAATCCTTCATAACCCGGCCAACACCTTCGTGAAGGAGTTCATCGGTGCCGACCGAACACTCAAAGAACTTCAGATCACCCCCGTCCGAGATGTCATGTCGGAGCAGGAACCTACGGCCGAGCAGACAGCGCCCCCATCTGTCACCGACACCGAAGGCGAGTCGACTGCGGCGCTCGCTGATGGAACCGGGTACCAGTACATCGCCCCGACTGATACGGTCGACATCGCACTCTCGCGGATGATCGAAGTCGACACACAATCGCTCCCGGTCGTCAAAGACGACGATGTCGTGGGCGTCATCACGGAATCAGCGATTCGCGCGCATCAATCGAACGGAGGCGTGTGACGATCATGGGATTGATTGCCGAACTCGCAGCAGCGTACACCTACCTCGTGACGAACTTTGACGAGTTCCTCAAACTCTTAGCGGAGCATCTCACGCTCGTCCTCGTGTCGGTCGCGTTAGCGATCGTCGTCGCCGTCCCGATGGGTATCCTCGCGACACGAAACGAGCGCGCGCGAGCTATCGTCATGAGTTTCGGAAACGTCTCGCAGACGATACCAACACTCGCGATCATTGCGTTGGTCTTCCCCCTGCTCGGTCTGGGCTTCCTCCCTGCACTGGTCGGGCTGTTTACCTATGCACTTCTGCCCATCTTGACCAATACCGTCGCCGGCCTCGAAAACGTCGATGAGAGTTCTGTTGAGGCAGCACGTGGAATGGGAATGACGGAGAATCAGATCCTGCGGAGGATCAAACTCCCGCTGGCTGTCCCCGTTATCTTCGCCGGCATCCGGACGAGTGCCGTCCTTAACGTGGGTACTGCTTATCTCGCGTTCTTCATCGGTGGCGGCGGCCTCGGTGTTTGGGTCATTACCGGCATCTCACTGTTCGATACCTCTCAACTGCTCGCAGGTGCGATTCCTGGATCGCTACTGGCGATTGGCCTCGACTCGCTGTTTGCACACGTCGAAGGACGGCTCAGCGGTGAGAACGAGGCTGAACAGTCGCCGGCGGCTGGATGAGTGGTGCTGTTTCGTTACGCGTGAAACGTGAGGCGACACGATTCCCGTGAGTATGCCTTGTTGCTCAACTTGAGAGCGGGCGTATCCGAGGTGCCAGATAGCAGCCAGTACGACGAATGCCGCTGCCAACTCGGGATGTGGCCAATCTCGCCAGCGATCACGCCCGCTTCATGGCTCGGAACTCCAACTACGCTAACGAACTTACCGAAGCAACTGCTGGGGCCGCAGAGGAGTGTGCCGAGGAGTGTCGGCGTCACGACCACGACCACTGTCAGGTCTGTGCCGACGTCGTCGAGGAGTGCGCCGAGTCCTGCCGCGTGATGTTGCAAGCGTCGTAATACGCTCGTTCGGTTTTATCCACTGTCAACTATCCCACCCTACTTCGCTCACCCTGACGGGTTCGCTTGTTGAGGGTGGGGCTTGTCCATGAACTCGGCCTCGAACCCATCCGGGTGGGCGGTAAATCCGCCGCTCGGCGTCACCGTTCCAGACTTTAGGGCAAGCTGACTATTGCCCGTCCGCCGAGACGACTGTTGGCCCCGACGGACATACCGCATTCCGATGTTCTTCGCTGCATTATAGTCCGCGTTCGCTTCCGACTCACATTTCTGACACCGGAAGCCGTTACGAGTCGGGCGATTCTCGTCTGCCGTGAACCCACACTCGGCGCACCGCTTCGATGTGTACGCCGATCCGACTTGCTTCACCGAGATGCCGACTGCTTCGGCTTTGTATTCCACCTGTTCATATAGCGTTCTGAACGCCCATTTGTGCCCCCACGACGCACCTGTTCGGTCGCGGATGTGTGTCAAGTCCTCGAACGCGATGACGTCGCACTCATACCGGAGTGTTTCCGCAACGATGGCGTTCGACACCCGGTGAAGAACATCGCGGACGTAGCGAAGTTCGCGGCCACTCGACTGGTCAAGCGTTCGGTGAGCGCTTCGCGTCCCGGTCTGTTGGAGTCCGGCGCGTATCTTCTCAAACTCGCGGAGGTCGTGGGTTAACTCCCGCCCGCTGAAGAAGTAGGCGGTACTTGTGACGGCGAGGTTTTCGATGCCGAGGTCAACCCCGAGGACCGTTCCGTCCTCAGCGGTGTTCCTCTCAGCATCGTTCTTGGGTCGGCGGAAGCCGATATGCAAGAAGTAGTCGCCGTCACGGGCGGTGAGCGTACTTTCCGTGACGCTCCATATGTCTAAATCGAGGTACTGCCGTTGGTAGCCATCGTCGGCGTCGGGCAGAGCAAGTTCACATCGGACGCGACTTTCCGTTGTGGTGAGCGACACCGTATCGTCGTCAAACAACGTCATCGTCCGGGTGTCGTACTTCACCGTGGGTGCGGTAAAGGTCGGCTTGCTCTCCTTCTTGCCTTTGGACCGGCGTTCGATACAGCCGGTGATGTCTTGGGCGGCCTGGTGGGTGGCGAGAATCGCGTGCTGACTACCGAGGTCAGTCTGTTCGCGTACGTCGTCGTAGGCGAGGGGCTGTATGTCACTTTTGGTGTTACACTTGCCCCACGCCATGTCGGTGGCGATTTGGCAACCACACTTCCACTCGGAGATAGTATCTTCGAGAAGGCCGTGTTGCTCGTCCGTGACTTCGAGACGAGTGATTGCCGTCCGACGCACGTAGTCGTCTGCCACAGGTACCGGTGGAAAAGTGGATGTCAAAATTTCGATAGCGCCGCCATCTTGCGTTCAACACTGCAAGAATTGTAAAGCGTGTTCGGGGTTGGCGAAGAGATGGCTGGACTGTGTTAGGGAAGATGCACGGTTAACTGACCACATCTGTCGTGATGTGAACGAGGCAACCAATTGGTTGGTCAACGTCTGTGTTTATATTCCCAGAACGAATTATATATGGTGATTTGATGAATCAGACATCGAAATGGCTCACTCCCCGTTGAACACTTCCGTATTGTCTTCGGCCAGCTCACTCGCTTCGATGTGCGAGTACATTTCTGAGGTCATCTGTGGGTCGGCGTGGCGCAACGTTCGTTGTGCAGCGGCGGCCCCTCGCTCACGATAGAGTTTTTCGCCGACGCCGCGGCGTGCTCCGTGTAGCGTAAGGTAGTCATCCTGGTCGAGGCTTGGTACGTCAGCCTCGTCCGATAGTCTCTTCAACAGCGTGCGAGCACCGGACGTGCTCATTGATGGCGGTTCGATTCCTGTCTCAAGGACGTATCCCCACGGGTTGCCGTCGGGTTTGTCGTGTCCGGCGTCGTCGATCGCCGCGTACAGCGACGGCGGGTGCCGGGACGGAAAGACCGGCCAGCCGTCGGCGGGTGGGTCGAGTAGCGTCTTGAGCCGTCGAAGTGGTTCGACCGCCTGTTCGGGAAGTGCCGTCTCCTCTTTCTGCTGGCTCTTCCCGAGGACGGTTATCACACCGTTCTCGAGGTCAACGCTGTGCCACCGAAGGCCATTGCGGCGATCGTCACGAGAGTCCGCGAGCACTTCGGCCCCACGGACGCCGGAGTAGGCAAGCATCGTCACGAGCGCTCGATCACGGACTTCCTCGAATGCATCCATGCCGTCAGCGTCGATCGCCTCGCGTGCTCGCTCGTCGACGTAGGTCACGATCGCCCGGCGCTGTTCGGGCTGCCAGAACTGTTGCTCACCGCTGGTACTTGAGGAGCGATCGGGGAGTTCGTCTTTCGCGGCAGCTTTCTCCGCAGGATTCTCTGCGAGATAGTCCCACTTGACGGCCCACGAGAGGAACGCCGAGACTTGATTGTAATATGTCCATGCGGTCGACGCGGCGATCCCGCCGTCGACGTCGTCGGACTGGCCGGCGTCGACGCGCCGTGAGAGGTGGGCGGCGTACTGTCCCATCGTTCGTTTCGATACGTCCTCGAGCGTGCGTACGTCCCGATCGGCATAGTAGGAGATCCACTGGCCGACGACGCGCTCTAAGTTCTCGGCGTAGTTGCCTGACTTTGACTCGAGGCATTCCGCGAGGGCGTTTTCGAGGGCTTTTCCCCCTGAAGCGCCGGAATTGCTGGTTTCCATCGACTTGTCTTACCAGAGGGAGCGGACCCTAGTAAATCCACCGTACATTATTAGTCTAATGTACTGTGGACTATTGTGGTTGCTTCGATTGTAGTTTCAGACTATGTGAGTGCAGATATCAGGAGAATAGTGCGTTACGAGAGTGTCGTGAACTGAATAACGCTATACAGAATATCGGCGGTCCGCTAGAAACGAATCAGCCGAAAATAAACGTCAGACACACTCTAGAGCGCGTACAGGAAAAGGTGGTGAGTAGATGGACATCAACGCCGCCACTGTGCTATCGTCTCCAAGGCCTTTGGGCGAGATTCGATAGTTTATCTCGGAATTGAATTATTAGCGTCGGTCGTGGATTCTCATTAGCAACTTCGTCAAGTTTCTTGGCGGCTGAGACAACGCCACTTGCATCTCTCCGAGCAGCCACAGGACTGTTTATAATTTCTGCATCAGGATGGTACTCTTTCCGATGATCGAATAATAACTCTAGTGCGTCAAAAACTGCCGTAGGGCAATCATCAGGTGCATCGGCAATATGGTCTTCCAATAGTGGGTATATCTCAAGATATCGTCGAGAATGGTCATCTATTTTGGAGATGTCTTCCCCACATCTCTGTTTCAATTTGTCATCGGTTGGTACCTCAATGATGAGTCGGTTAGCAAGTCGGCCCAGACGATCATACCACGCTCGTTTCGCATAGTGGTGTTTGACTGTCGTGATATATTCTTGAGTAACTATCCCTGTAATACCAGCTACGAGCGCCCCTACGGTCACACCAGCCCCCGGCTCTAGAAGCTCTATAATATCCGCAATATCCATACTCGGCGAAGGAAACCGAGTAAGAAGAATCACTTGGTTTTGCTTATGCAAACGCCTCGAGTCCCGGCTAATACTCGATTCGGCAATTCGTCGTCGCTCGTAGGCTAGAGTTCTTTACGCTCATCAGCGGAACTCTCCTCACTATTGCGGTTATTGTCCAGAGCCTCGTTCGCCAAAGCGGTCACCGTGGAATCCTCGTCAAATATATGATCGATTTGTTAATTGATCGCAGAATCGATCGGGATTTGGAGACCTTCTGTAACAGAGTTCGGCTGATTAGTGCGCACACGTACTTAACTCCTGACGATGTCGTCGACACTGATGCCGGGACGATGCTCTGAGTCTGGCACGGGAAAGGCGACAAGTTCCGCGAGACGCCAGTCCCACGAGATCTTGCAACGACTATCGACACGATCGACGACTATCGCGACGCGAGAGCGAGGTCGCCGCTCGTCGAGATCACAAGCACACGCTCGCTTCGACGCTGGGTTCGATCGGTAGCTGACGAGTTGTACAAAGAGACCGGCGACGCTGGCTGGGACCACCTCGGGTTCCACGATCTCCGCCGGACCTGGGCAACTGCGCTCGCTTCGGAGGATGTGGACCGCTCCTGGTATGTGACTGGGGCGGGTGGAACGACCTCGAGACGTTCCTCGAGCACTACCGAGGGACGTTCAGTCCGGAAGCTCAGCAGCGAGAACGTGGGAAGATGAACTAGCCATAACTGATATAGAACCGTTGAGCCTTGTTTAGACGCTTCCGGATGAGCAGGTCAGGAGTCATTTTGACTGAACAGAATCCGGTGGTAAGCACCTCACAGTATGGTTCCATACTTTGAGAACGAAGCGTTAGCGCCGATCTCAGTTGCGTCTAAACAAGGCCGAACCGTTGTAGATGCAGCAGACCGTCACTACATATGTGATGAAATAATATTCCTTGAGATCACTATCGAGACAGAAGCAGCATCCCACTGTTTATCGAATTTAATGCCATCGAAGAAGGATGGATGCACGAGCACTGTCTAGTTACGAAATTCTGGCATAGAGCGGCGTTTTAGCGGCTGTTATGGCTTCAGTGCTGATCCCAGTAATTGTTTCACCTCGTGAGATATGTGCTGAGGTAGCCGAATTTCGGCCGTTTGTAGAACAGAGTCTCGTTGTATCAGGTTCTCTATGGTGGTTTTACAGTCGACATCGAAACGTCACCGTCTTCGAGCCTTGCGGTTTTTCGTATCTAGACAGTGCCCGGCGTTGCATTGTTTAGTCGACATGTAACTAATCCGGCGGCTGCGTTTCTGCAGAAATTCCGCGAGAAACACGATCTCTCCGAGGCTGAGTTTCTCGTTGATCAATTTGGCTATCGGACTGCCCTCTCCCGAGTCGGACTGAGCGGTCGGGTCACCTATGCCGATCGAAACCTCATCGAAAAGTGGTTTTATACACTCAAAATGCATATCGACCGCTTCCATAATTCATGGGTGGGCAGTCGGGCGAGCATCCGAGAATGGATTGAACAGATTGTGCATTACTACAACCACCAAAGACCGCATCACGCTCTCGACGGAAACGCGCCAGTCGAGGAGGTGCAGAACTCTCCAGTAGATGTCAGCAGTTGCATGTGGATATAGAAGATATATTTAATAGCTAGAATGGGTTCTTAATTCATTCACTTATATGTCCAAATGTCTACATGGATAATGTACTGATGTAGACGTTTTAATGAATAAAATATTTACCACTCCTCGACACGGTCTGTAAGGCATGACATCAGCCAGTGCAACCAGTCCTGAATCGAAACTTCGTGCTCTTTTTCAGCACCATCTCAATCATACTGAAACAACTGCATTCATCGATATCCATCTCAATGACATACATGTCTTCCAATTTGCCGTAGATATTGATGAGCCTAGTAGAGAACGGTTTACTGTTACGCAAGACGGTCTTGACCTCCGGAACGAAGATATTGAGCTTAACCAGCATGAGACTGGTGTGCCGCCAAACCAGCCAAAAGACTGGACGGTCGATAGCGTTATTAATTACCTTGAAACCGAACTCAAAGCGTTTAATGCCACGATTGGCGATGTAACCTACGCTGTTGAGCAAGAATGTCCCAACAAAGGCATTCAGCACGTTGAATGGGACGACCGCACCGATGAAGCAGATATGCCAACAGACACTAGTGAAGAGATTGATCCCCGCGAACGACTACTTTCCGCCTACGAATACCTCCAAAAGCTATCCGATGAAGCAGAGGGCGCTGTCCCCGAACCCTTCCCCCTTGTTGAATTATACGTTGATGGCGATAAGCTCCCGTACGTAGTGGGCCCGAATGTTCATTCCCTTGACTACCATACTGATGATGAGCGTGCTACGTTCGATGCCTACTGTGACGATCATCCGAATATTGAGAGTACCGCTGCAGAAGATGATTCAATAAGCGTTACCCATTATACATGGGCCCCTGAGACGGCTCTTGATGTGACTGAGGACTTACTTGACGAACTCTATAACTACTCTCTTGACGACATCACGCACGCCAAAATCACCTCAGCAGGCCCAGATAGTGATCTATCTTGGACGGAAGTGTGACAATAGCATCAGCAGTTCTTCAATCAAACCAATGCCGTACATTCATTGTAGTACTAATGTGAGGAGCGACCCCGATGGCGAGTGACGACTATGAGAGTACTCTCACGGAGTCACGGAATTGGAAACCTATTATGACACCATAGACATTAATATAAGTATGAAACGTCGTCAAGTGCTTCTCACAGTTGGCTCTGTGAATATCCTCTGTAGTTCCGGATGTATGACCCTTTTCAACAATGAGGCAGAAGAAATCGATATTGAATTATTGAATTTCACGAATTATGATATAGGGTTAAAAGTGGTTGTTTCTGAGGATAATGAAACTATAATGGATGAAACGTATGATATTAATGGAAGATCTAGTAGTCAGAGATCAATACCAAATATCAAAGTAGAAGGATTTACAGAAGCAACTAATGGAGATGAGTTTGATGTTCATGTTGAAATTGTGGGAACAAACCGAGAAGAAACGGGTGTGTTTAGAATAAATTGTATTGGAGAAAAAGACACTAGGTCTGTATTCTTTATAGAAATTCGACAAAGGGGTGAATCAAAGTATATCGAATTTAATCAATCAACCTGCTAATCAGAGAATCTAACTCCCTGTATTACTTATTAGGATAGAAAATAATATTTTATAATATATAATCAATACACTGTTTGTGATATCTGTATTGTCAGTCCCACTCAAGACTACGTAGGTCCTCACTGTCGTGGCCGGCAATTCGTACTTCTTGGTGCCGAGTGAGGTCCCCGAAACGCCTTGAATCGCTGTGATTGAGCCGCGAACGCCAGCAAGCGCCTCCTTATAACACAGAGATCAAATGCCCTTCCATATCGTTACTCAGAATTAGAATCACTGTTTAAATTTCTTCTTGGGAACGTTCGGAATTTATATGTCTGTTTTACACTTCCCTTGCCAATGATTCCATATAGCTATTAATTTATAAACGTATGAATTTCCTCATCCATTAATTATATGCAGTTTGGATCATAATCAATGGTTGTATGCCTTGGAATGGTAATCGCCGAAGGCTGTTGCAGTCAGTTGCAGTTGGATCGGCAGCAACTATCGGAGTAGGTCCAGCGAACGCTACTTTCAATAAAAATCAAGCACACAAATATGAAGGTATCGTGTATGACCCGGTGACGAGAGAGGTTACAGGAAATGCAAAAATGACTCGAGATCGTGGAAAAGATGGTTTGAAGGGCACTCTCAAAATTTCTGGTACAGAGATTGCGTCTGACACTGTCAATATCAAACTTGATGAACCTAATCCGAGCTCGGTAAAGTCCAACAAGGGCGTGGCAAAGGCCAATAATGGTGTCAGACACAATGAGTATCTAATAGAAGAGCACGAGAATGATCTAGATAGAAAAGGTGGTATTACAGTAAATGAGGCAGGTAATATTAATATAGACAAGGATGACCGATTAAAGATGGATATAACATCAACAACGGATATTAGTCTAAGTGGAATGATTAAATCAAAGTGGGGTTCTAAAAAAGATGCATTTATTCTAAGTCCTAGGAATTCTGACCTAGAACTTGATAAAGATGCGTCAAAATTGAGTGAGGCTATGAAATTCGGCAACAGAGGTGATGAATAATATGCCTGTATGGGATGTTGGTGAAGCTACGTATGATCCGGTTGATTTCACTTATCAAGATCCGAATCCAAATTCACTAAATGAGATTGAAAACGAATACACTGTTTCAATATTAGGATTTGATGAAGAAGAGGGCTATAATGTCGAGCCTCATGAGGTCCATCGAGACTATGATAACAGGTTTATTGGTGTGTCACATTTTGAACACAGTAATGAATATGAGTGTGAATACTCTGGGATAACATATACAGGGACACCAAACCCACGTGAGGTACATTACGACTTTGTTGTAGAAGAAGACAACCAACGTCACACCACTTTCAGTCAGTACCATCCTAATGACACTGATAAAGAATCTCTAGAACAAGATTATAATGTTACGTTCGGTGCATCGATCGGGTACGAGGGGTTCTCTATTGGGGTTAGTATTTCCAATAATGACGATAATGTTAATTTCACTCCCTACGATTCATTGAATTACGCGTTGCCAGCAAATGATAAGGGGAATCTCCCTACCGGAAGTGACAAACTATATGGATTCGAAACCGATATTGACAGTGATCTATCTGGAGGAGAAAGTGTTCAGGTCTCATTATCATCAGAATTTGACTATTCAGTTGGGTGTCATTCAAGAACTTACCTTACGACTCCTGAGGCTACTGCGTACGTGACCTTATCGGTAGTCGAATGAAGAAGATAATAGATCTAAGTTTGCTACTCAGACTGGTCATTTTTAGACCAATTCGTTGAAATAACACAGCGACTCGAAAACAACCCGAACGCGGCTACGGTATCGTCATGCTCTTGAGCGGGATTGACTGCTACCAAGACCGCCGTACCGCCCGATCACTCGTGGTCAGAACCTGAGAGCAGCGACGATCGTGACGTCGACGACCTCGATAGCGTGGGCGATCTCGTGCTAGCGGTCGAGTACCTCAAGGCGATCGGCAAGCACGACCAGTTCCGGCTTGAGCTACGTTTGCGAATGAACGTCGTGATTTGGCCTGAAGTAGGACGTTAAACAAAAGGAGTAACACAATGGACTAGTGTATAGACTCATTCGCCTCTAGCCAAATCTTAGCTACCAGTATTGATCTACGTTGAAGACGGTCGCCCACTATGACTTCGTGTACCTACGGTACTCTTCTACATATACCCTCCAGTTGGCTCTCATATGAGCCACAGCGTCATCAAAACCGTCGACGCTAGGGAGGTAGATTCAGTACCTCACAAAGCATCCTCAGCAAATTGACGCTGGAACGTGAGTTACCAGCGAACCAGAGCTCGGAATTGTGCTCTGAAGATCTACTCCACGACGAGAGATGGGAAGTCGTCGCAGTCGGCGGCGTTCAGCCGCCGACGCGACAGCGTTGCCACTGATCGGCAGGACGGGCTCGGTCACCAGTTACCGGTGGAACCGGTCATCCGGTGGCCGATTCGCGGGGACGGCCCGACGCACCGCGAGGGCCGTCCACGCTGCCCGAGTTACCATGTCGAGAACTCCTCGAAGGGCCACCACCAGAGGCGACGCCCGCCACGGCGGGGCGTCGCCACATACTCCCAGTGCAGGAACCGCCAAACGTTCTGGAGCAAGAGACTCAACACAACGAACAACAGCCGTCTCGTGGGATCTTGCGTCGTCGTCGAGATGATCGTTGACTCGGAGAGACGGTAGCTTGCTTCGATCCCGAAGCGTTTGCTGTAGTGGGATCGAGTCTGTCGAGGTTCATCGATGAACGGCGCGTCGACGGCGTAGCCGTGACGCGCCACCCCGTGCTCATCGTACCGCCTGTTCTTGTAGGTACAATCGATCATCACCGGGAATTCGACGGTCCACTCGTGCTCGCCGTAGGACGTCGTGAGATCGTGAGAGATCTCACGACTCCAGCCCTGACTGAGTTCGGTCTTAATCTTGTTTCCCCACTTGATAACCGGGACGATGTACGCGAAATTGTGCGCCTGAAGCAACGTAAGGCACTTGCCGTCGTAGAAGCCGCTGTCAAGATAGACCGCTTTGACGCCGAACTCGAAGTTGTCGAGGAGTCCAAGGAACGCAGCAAGGACGTCGCTGGCGGTGTCGCCGTCGGTGAGACGGCGCACCGCCAAGGTGTACCGCTTGTTGTTCACGCGTGCGTAGAGCGTGGCGTAGGCGTGGAACGCAGTCGTTCCTGCTTTGGCCTCGTTGTAGTAGAGGCCATCTGTCTCGTCTTCGTCACCGTAGTAGGGGCGCAGGTGGAGGTCTGTGACGACCTCCACCTGCTCAGGGAGGGTTTCGAGAACATCCTGTTGGAGGAGCGTGTTCCCGGTAGATTCGACGGTTTCGGGGTCAAACTTGGTCCGGAGATGATGAAGAACGCCGTTGCCAGAGGGAGCGTCTTCACTCTTCTCGCAGAGGGTGGATATCGAGGTCCCGTCGGCGGTCGCGCCGACGAGGACCTCGAAGATGTCCTCTGGGTCGATTTCTGCGTTCTCACCAAGGTCTAGCGTGAATGCGCCGGTGAGAACGTTGACGAGAAAGTTAAGGAGCTGGTCTTCGTGGATTTCACTGTCCGCTTGTTGCTGATTGTTGGACACAACTCAGCAAGCGGACTTCTCAACTAACGGCTTTGTGAAGTACTGAGTCTGCATAGTGGTGTATGGAATATAATGTGCGAATGTGGTGTGATATTCTATAGTAGTATCATAGCGCTCAGTTCGCAGACCCACATATCGTCTTATTCACCGACGTAATGGGTGAAAAAATCCTTGGGAAGAGTTCTATGACACCTGTAGAGTGGCAGGGAAGACGTCAGGCTAGACGATCGTGACAGCGGTGTTGTTCGCCCACCTGAGAGGGGTGAGCGGGATATGAGCTGGACAGATCAACACCAGACGGAAGACACAGAGAACGACGACCAGATCCTGAGCGAGGAATTCGACGACTGGGTTCAAGAAGGAACAGCGCAAGGCGAGGAAGACGCAGAAGACGGCGGCCAGGCTGATACCACAGCAGCGGACGAAGCCGAGAGTTCAGCCGAGGATGGTGAGGAGAGCAGTGAGGATGAGCAGGCCAGGGTTGTATCGACGAGTTCGGGTACTGTCTCGAGGCAAGGGGCAGACAAGCCGTTGATGATGGACCGGTGTCCGCAGTGTGACGGTCGCGAGTTCGTCTCGAAGAAGCTCGTGTACGAGGAGTTCCACTACAGCGAAGCGGGTGAACTCGAGGGGCACCAGAACAGAGTGCGGGCAGAGTTCGAGTACACATGCCTCGAGTGTCAGGAACGGTTCCACGAATTGCCGAGGGGTGCGCGATCGTACTACTCGGAAGTGGCGGTGCTGGGGCAGGATCTGCGGCGAGCGATCCGAGTACAGCTGCGAGCATGGGGGAGTTCGATGAAGTCGTGGATGCGGAAGCCGTACAGAAGGTAGGGAATCGGTGCGGTTTGAGTGAGTGGGAGGACGGGAGTGGTGAGATGAGGTAGGTGAGTATGGAGAGCGGGACGACAGGCGGACCGCATAGTACCGCCCTCCCACGATCACCCGCCCACCTCCAGGTTCCGGGCTGCTCGCTCGCTCTCCTCGAGCTCGCTGTGCTGTCGGGCTTTCCCCAGTGCAGGGTGTCAGAGGTTCTTCTCAAAAATGGATTTCATCTCATACCCCAGTAAATCAGCTTATATGTACGTAGGATTCCATTTCGAGCAATAACAGACTACCTGAAAGAATCCAATTAAGGCAGATAATTCCTCTCGAGTGGACTGTGCAGAACAACAGACTACTATATATTTGTCATATCAAGATTAACATAAATGAATTACAATCGGCTATTTGATGGCGACATACTATAGCCGGCGTGGTGCACTGTCACTTCTTACCGCACTCGGTCTCGGAGCTGGGGCTTCGGCAGGGAGTGCCAGCGCTACGTCCGATAGCCACACCGAAGAAGGGCCGACCTTAAACCGGTTTGCGACAACCGTCCGCGGTGCGGAGATCACCGGAATGTTCTTGACTGACAATGGTCGCTTCTTCTTCAATATCCAACACCCGAGCGGATCGAACGAGGAGCCGTTTGACAAGGGGACCCTGGGTGCGCTCACGGGCGTTGATCTCCACGATCTTCCAAGCGACTTTGGGAGCGTCCCGGTTCCCGATGACGGCGAGATGACGACAGTTCACACAGCAGCGGGAGAGTACCAGCCGCTCGCAAACGGCGGCGACGAGACCGACGACGGGGAGGAACTCGGGGTCCCCTATAGCCCGGACGGCAACCCGCTGACGAGCGCGAATAACCCGGATTTCAATGGGTTCGTCCCAGCTGAGCATCCGAACGAGGGATATCTATTCAGCAACTGGGAAGCTCGGCCAGGAATGGTGAGTCGGCTCCACCTCCGGATGAAGGGCCAACGTGGAAACAGTCAGAACCACCAATGGGAGGTCCTCGGGAGCGAGAACGTCGACTTCCGGGATGTCGAAGGGACGTGGACCAATTGTTTCGGTACTGTAAGTCCGTGGGGCGCACCCCTCACTTCCGAGGAGTATGAACCCAATGCGAGAAACTGGTTCCGCAGCGGGAGCGGCGCAGGTACGATGACGTCGTATCTCGGGCGGTTCGCAAACGCCTACCGGTACGGTTATATTGTTGAGATCGAAGAGCCAACCGGCGACCCCGAGCCAGTGAAACACTTTGCGATGGGTCGGTTCTCCCACGAGAATGCCGTCGTGATGCCCGACGAGAAAACCGCCTACATGAGCGACGATGGGACCGGCACCGTCTTCTTCAAGTTCGTCGCCGACGAGGCAGGCGACCTCTCGGCAGGGACGCTGTATGCAGCACAAGCGACACAGGACGACAGTACCGACGTGGCCGCAGCAGGGTTCGATCTTGAATGGATCGAACTCGCCCACGGTACTGATGAGCAGATCGAAAGCTGGATCGCCGAATACGACGATCAGAAGCCGGGTCCGAATGCCGACTACGTCACCGACGCCGAGATCGAAGCGTGGGCGAATGGGAATGCCGAGGACGACCGCGCAGCGTTTCTTGAATCCCGTGCGGCCGCGGCAGCCGTCGGTGCAACCGATGAATTCCGCAAAATGGAGGGCGTCAACATCCGTCGGGATGCGGTCCCGGGCGATTACCTCTATATGGCTATGTCGAACACGAATGCGACGATGGCCGATGGGAAGGGCGATATCGCCATCGAGGGTGACAGTTGGGGTGCGATCTATCGCATGGAACTCGACGAGGACTTCGGTGTCAGTCGCATGGAACCAGTGATCACGGGCGGGCCCGACGCGAACATTTGTGGGGGTTGTCCCTATGATGCACGTCCGGACTCTGCGAGTACAGTCTGCCAAGACTGTGCGTTTAATCCTACCCCGGATGATGAGGACGAGGAGAAGAGTACCGTCGGCCGTGGCCTCGAGCGAATGAGTGAGTCGTTCGCCTCTGCACAGCCGTTCGACCCTGAGAAGACGATCTCGGAACCAGACAACATCGTTATCATGGACGACGGGCGTGTCGTGATCGGTGAGGATACAGGCAACGAAGGGCACGACCCACCGAACATGATTTGGATTTACGATCCTGGCGACGGCGAGCGGGGGCCGGCGAAGAACCCTGGTCGCGGTCGTGGTCAGTCATAATCGGAGACTCGTCGCTCCTAATCTCCTTACGATTGGATCAGATGGCGAGATCGATCCGAGTGGTGGGCAGCTAGACTGGCCAATGGTTGTGGGTCTCGATCGAGACGGAGACCAGGTGGTGGACGGAATACTTGTCGACGGGAGCCCGAATGTTGGACAGTGGACGATTCTGATAGAGGAAGCGGTGTGGACGTTCAACGGGTTCGATTTTGGAGGTGAACGAACCACTCGAGAAGGCAGTACATGTGGGATCACGAGTGTCATAGAAAAGTTCCACACTCTCTGTAACTATCCGACAAACGGTAAGTACAGGTGTGCCACACATCATTCGATACAGAACATTCTGGTAGCGGTATCGAAAACTGAATGATACTGCTAGTGTTTTCGTCGAATGAAACGTTCAACAGAAACCAAATACGGTTACGTCCTATCATATAGAGCTCCCTCGGGGTGAATCCGTAACCAAAATTTGGCACCGAAGCGATAGATTTATACTACCACTTTCCATCGTTGTTCTTTGTATGGAATATCGACGTCGAGAGGTACTCGGAGCGAGTGCGGCCGGGATCGCCGCAGCAGTCGCAGGGTGTCTTGGACAGGGTGGCGACGATAGCGGGGGGTCGATCGAGGGTGAAGAGCTCGCGCTCGCGACAACGACGAGCACGTACGATACGGGACTGCTCGACGAGATCAACGCAGCGTTCCAGGAGCGGTTCGGCACGCCCGTTGCGGCCAACGCCCAAGGGACGGGCGCCGCGATCGAGTCCGCTCGCAACGGCAACGCAGACGTTATTCTGGTCCACGCGCGCTCGCTCGAGGACGAATTCATGCGAGAGGGACACGGGGTCAACCGGCGGAGCCTGATGTTCAACGACTTCGTGATCGTCGGGCCGAGCGACGACCCAGCGGGCGTCGGCGACACCGAGCAGGCGATTGCGGCCTTCGAGGCCATCGCGAGCGCGCAAGCGCAGTTTGTTTCGCGCGGCGACGACTCGGGCACGCACACGAAAGAGTTAGCTATCTGGGACGAATCGGGTGCCGAGCCCGGCGGCGAGTGGTACCAGGAGCTCGGGAGCGGCATGGGAGAGACGCTGAACAACGCGAGCGAGTCGGGCTCGTACACGCTCGCCGATCGGGGGACGTTCCTCTCGATGCAGGATAACGTCGATCTCGAGATCCTGCTGCAGGGGCCGATCGAGGGCGGACCGGAGCTGCTCGCGAACCCGTACGGAATCATGGCGGCCAATCCGGAAATCCACTCGAACGTGAACTACGACCTCGCGATGGCCTACATCGGCTTTTTCACGAGTCCGGAGGGGCAGGAACTCGTCGGGGACTACACGGCGAACGGCGAACAGCTGTTCTACCCCGAGGCCCTGTCGGAGGACCCAAACTTCCAACAGTACGTTCCGGAGGGATGGCAACCGGACTCGAGCGAGGAGTGATCGGCAGGTCCACTACTCAGACGAAACGACCCACTACTGATGCCATTCGAGTCCCTCGCCGAACCGAACTATCTCCGGAGCATCATCCAGGTCTCGCTGACGGTCAGTCTGACCGCCATCCTGTTGAGTACCCTCCTCAGTCTGCCGATCGCCTTCATCGTCGGCTTCGCGGACTTCCGCGGGAAGCGGCTGATCACGGCCGTCATCAACACGGGGATGGGCTTTCCGAGCGTCGTCGTCGGACTGCTCGTCCTGATGGCCCTCTCGAACAGCGCCCCGCTCGGCGCGCTCGAACTCGTTTACACGCCCGAAGCCATGATCATCTCCCAGTGTGTCCTCGCTGCTCCAGTGATCACCGGCGTCGCCCTGTCGGCCATCGAGAGCGTCGACAACTCCGTCCGGGACGCGGCTTACGGTGTCGGCGGGACTCGAGCCGACGTTGCGCTGATCACTCTCAAGGAGGCGCGCTACGGCGTCGTGACCGGAATTCTCGCCGGCTTCGGCCGCGCGATCAGCGAGGTCGGCTCGGTCCTGATCGTCGGCGGCAACATCGCCTACGCCGACGGGACGTCGAAAACGCGGACGATCACAACCGCGATCACGCTCGAGACGCGCCGCGGCGAGTTCGAGACGGCGCTGGTGCTCGGTGCCGTGTTGCTGGTGCTCGTCTTGCTCGTCAACGGAATCGTCCTGCGGCTCGGAGGTCGATAATGACTCGAACGACTGCAATGAAGGCGGATCAGAGATGAATCTCGAACTCGAGCACGCGTCCTACGGCGTCGACGAGACGGAGATCCTGACTGACGTCTCACTCGCGGTCGAGTCGGGCGAGATCGTGACGATCATCGGCCCCTCGGGGGCCGGCAAGACGACGCTGTTGCGGCTGGCCGCGCTGTTCGAGCGGCCGACCGACGGTGTCGTTCGCTCCGACGGAACGGATCCGTGGTCGCTGTCGCGGGACGATCGACTCGAGTTCCGTCGACGGATCGGCATGGTCTTTCAGCAAGCGAGCCTGTTCGAGACGTCGGTGGCGCGCAACGTCGATATCGGACAACGGGTTCGCCGGTCGTGGCCCCAGCGAGTGGGAGACTTCCTCGAGCGGCTCACGGCCCGCTGGATTCGCGCCTCGCCGACGGTCGACGACCGAACGCTCGAGGCCCTCGAACTCGTCGGCCTTCGGGACGCGTGGGACCGCGACGCGGGGTCGCTGTCTGGCGGCGAGGCCCAGCGCGTTTCCTTCGCCCGCGCGCTCGCCGCCGAACCGGACCTGCTGGTGCTCGACGAGCCCACTTCGGACCTCGATCCGCGGAACACGGCCATCCTTGAGCGGGCAACCGAGCGCGCTCGTGAGCGCGATCACGGCGTGTTGCTCGCGACTCACGACATGCACCAGGCCGAGCGAATCTCCGACCGGGTGGCCTTCCTGCTCGAGGGCGAACTGGTCGAGGTCGGTCCGCCGGAACGGATCTTCGACGATCCTCGCGACGAGCGAACTGCACGGTTCGTCAACGGAGACCTGTTGTACGATGAAAACGAACTTCCCGCCTGAACGTGAATCAAGGCTCAAGCGTCCCCCGAACCCGTCCAGTCGGGACGACAATACGAATTAACGATGACCATGGAGAAAGAGTTCGATCCCTACCTGCGCATCGACGACGTCGCCGTCGATCGCAGCGACGTCGAGATGCTGTGCGCGATTGACGACTGTGGCTCGCTGTCCGGTGCAGCAGAGGCTCTCGAGCGGTCCTACCCCCGCCTCCAGCAGCGCGTGGTCGAACTCGAGGCGGCGATCGGCCCGCTGGTCGAGCGCACCCGCGGCGGAGCCGACGGCGGCGGTAGTTCACTGACGGAAGCGGCCAGAGACCTGCTGGTGCGGTTCGACCGGTTGGTCGCGGCCTACGAGGGCGTCGCCCGCGTCGACGAGACGGTGCTGTCGGGGCCGGTGGTCGACCGCGACGGCGAACTCGCAACCGTCGAGACGGCGGTAGGTGAGATGCTGGCAGTCGTTCCCGCAGACGTCGACACCGCTGCCGTGACGATCCGCTCCGACGCGGTCAGCGTCAACGTGCCCAGCGACACCCCGCCGGCCGAGGGGACTAGTGTCCGGAACCGCTTTCAAGGAATGGTCTCCTGGCTCGAGTCCGGAGACGCTGTTGCTCGCGTCGGAATCGAACTCGAGGCCGACTCGACAGTCGACGGTGACGACTCCATCGAACTGATGGCGCTGGTCACACGACAGAGCGTCGATGCACTCGGTCTCGAGCCCGGCCGGGCGATCGTCGCGTCGGTGAAGGCGATGGCTGTGCACGGTGTTTCGATGGATGATTATAACGGAGGATCGGCAACCTATTCATCATCTGGATAGTGACATCCTCGCCCGCCGTGAACGGCGGGATTTTCTCGCTGCTCAAAGATAGAAACGCGTTTGCCGGTGGATCAACGATGCTACCGGAGCAGAGCGTTCTGCACGTGTACGTGTTGTTGAGCAGGGAGCTGTACCGAATACGTTCCTGAATTTTGCGGTATACGACTCGGTTGACCTCTGTTGCTCAGTTCGCAAGTGTAGTGAACGGATAGTTCGCTCCAGATTCGGTGAAAAGAACGTCATGCGGATCGTTCGATGATACCCTCAAACCGGCCTCTGCTTCAGTTTTCGCCATTTAATTGAGTGAAAAGATATCAAACAGAGAGCAATATTCTACTTTCATAGCGCGAAAACATACAATTCTCTGTGAAAAAAAGTCAAATGCAGCATCGTTGAATACTCACGTGAGATGGATGACCTCACCGGCTTCCAACGAGACCTCCTGTACGTGATCGCAGGTGCCGACCGTCCATCCGGCCAAGATGTCAAGGAGGAGATAGAGGAGTACTATGAGAGCGAAATCAATCACGGCCGGCTGTACCCAAACCTCGACACGCTTGTCAACAAGGAGTTGGTCGAAAAGGGCGAACTCGATCGACGGACGAACTATTACGCGATCAGCGACGCAGGAGAGCAAGCGATCCAGGATAGACGAGAGTGGGAAGATCAGTACGTCGAGTTGTAGTGCATCCCATATTCATTTGTTCGATACCGTTGAAAATTCCGACCGTTTTGCCAACGAGAAGGCTTATACTGGCAAAGTTGAGTCTACCACTGTATGCCAAGTGAGAGAACGATGACAAATATCGTTACAGTAATCGGTCGTGGAGTGCCATCCAACTACGAAATTAGCGTCGATGGTGATATCGAACCAATTGAGGCTGACTCGCTTGAGAAACCCACAGTGGTCTCGGAACATGCTGTCGAGGGGACGATCGAAACCGGAGTCCAGCGGTTCCGGTTTTCTGGAGAACTGGCGAACGTGCATGTTCTCGATTGGAACGGAACCGCTGCATCAGAATCACCGAGCACACCGGAAGTTCACATCGATTACGGCGTCCCCGGCCGGAAGAACAACAGCTAGACTGGCAACGCGATCTCGCTTCACTAAATTTCTACAATCGCGGTCGTAGGTCAGCTGTTATCGTTGGTTTCGAGCTTGAGCTGGTCGTCTTCAGCGACAGCGTTGAGAACGAGACTCGTATTTGATTGGTTGATGTCTGGACTGACGGATTGCCAGCCTACCGAGGCATGGAGCACGATCACCGGTACGTTGTCCACAACGAGGGATATGTCTCCGAAGACAGCGTCCATACGAACCAAGCGGGGTATCTCTGGTCGCTGCTCTAGCCGTGGTTAGCGAAGTTCCGTGGTCTCTCCAAGCAGGGCTTGGAGCAGGCCGCTCGCACCTACGGATTCCTCCGCTCACACACCCTTTCTGGGGAACCGATTCACGGACTCGTCGATTGCATCGCCGTCAATGTATTCCGCTAGACTACCGAAGAGCGACTCTCGAAGACCATCTTAGAAGAACGCACACATGAGGAGATAGTCCAGCACCTAATATCTCAGCACAAGGAAACTGACATTCAAACTATTTCATGACTTCCTCGGTCGGATGTCGGCTCAGCTTCCGTTCTCATCTCCGTTTTCCATCGTATCCTCGATTATCGGCTCGAGATGCTCCTGAAACGCAAATGGGTCAGTAAGCCCAGCCTCGAGCGCGGCGAGACACATCTCAACGGAATATATCCGATCACCATCTGAGCATGGAGCAACACAACGGAGTTCGTCATCCTCATATACAGCCAGACAGACGATCGGTACCTGAATCTCCACGGCTGGGTGAGAACTGATCAGGGACGTAGTTTCACGCTGTGTAAATGCTGGACGAAGCGTGTATCCCTCGCGATCAGCCCATGCCTGAAACGATTTGACTGTGAGTGAAACTGATGGCCCGGAATCGGTGAGTTCTTCGAGAGCAGGGTTTACAGTTGTCCAGCTTTTGATTTCCACGTTGGCAATCCTATCTGCCTCTAACCGACGCACGCGAGTGACGGTCTTTCTGAGTTGCTGTATGATTTCCGAAGAAGTGCGTTGGCGAAGATACAGTTGAGCTCGTATTGTTTCAGCCTGTTCTGATGATTTTGTCATTATTATGAAGAGGAGCCGGGTATTATCTTCCGTATTCCCCTCCCATTTCTGGCTCAATAAAGTAACCACAAGTTATAGATTTCTATATCTAATAATCTTCATAATTTGAACCATGTTTTATCCGGTGTTGTGAGGGTGTCATAGAACTATTCACGAGGAATTGCTTTCACCCGACATGCAGTGAGCCGGCTGCTCCGTAGGTATGCGAAAGTTCCACTACTCACTCCGCCACATCTTCCAATTCGAACGAGCCGTGGTCAATCTCGCCCGCCCGCTCGTATCGGAGCATTTGGACCCCCGTGCTCGACGTCTCGGCAGTTGTCAGTTCGAGGGCCGCAGGAATCGTCCCGTCGCCGAACAACCGCTTCCCGTCCCCCAGGATTAGGGGAAGGTCCAGAGCCAGAACTCGTCGACGAGGTCGTGTGCGAGCAGCGTTTGGATCAGGTCGCTGCTCCCCTGCATCACGATCACGTCCCCACCCTTTTGAGGTTCTCGACGGCCTCCACAACGTCGCCTGAGAGGAGTGTCGAGTTGTTCCACTCCACCGCGTCGAGGGTTCTGGAAGCGACGTACTTGGGCATGCTGTTCAGTTTCGTCGCCATGGGATCGTCTTCCTCGACGTTGGGCCAGTATGAAGCGAAGATCTCGTAGGTTTTTCGGCCGAGCAGCAGCGCGTCCGCCTCGGCGAACTGGCCGTCCATGACCTCGCTCATCTCCTCATCCCAGTAGTTCATCGACCACCCACCCTGATCGAAGCCACCGTCTCGGTCCTCGTCAGGTCCCCCCGGTGCTTGCATCACGCCATCGAGGCTGAGTTGTGTTCCAACGACGAGCGTTCCAGTCGTGTCGTCCGTATGATTATCGTTCATACATCTTGATTACGTGAAAGCAGACGATAACGCTATCTCTGTACTAAACGATCCAGTGGTAGCGCACCAAAGGTGTGCGAACTGTTCTATGACACCCTCGTAGCACAATAATCGCTATGCACGAGTCGCACTCGAGTGCATTGATGATCTCGAGCAGAAGCGGTCGATCACTCACCGTCTGTCTCCTTGCTGACGATGTCGATGGTCTCTTAGGCGGTCGAATTGATTCGTTCAAGCTGATCGAGAATCATCTCTGGTTCATCATCGTGCCACGGGGCAAGGTAGAACGCTGACCTACTGGTATCCAACTCGAAGTACCGCTCAACGATGTAGCCGACCGCTTCGGCCTCGAGCTCACGCTTCGATCGCTCAGCCTTGTCATCGGCACCACTGTGTACTCTTCGATCCGTTTTCCCACTCTCGATCTGGTGATCTCAGATTCCCAACACGGGTGGCTGCAAGACGATGACAGCGCTGTCTCTCCGCCCTCACGGACGGGGCTTTAGCGCCTCCAATTCAGATAAAGGAACCGTGCTACCATCGACTGTTCAGGCGCGAGAGGGTGTCAAGCGCAAAGCGCTTGCTGCTTAAGCGGTGGGCCCATTTGAACAGCGCGGCAGTTCCCGGGAGTTTCTGCTACTGTGAGCGCAGCTGCTATTTGCAGCCACAGACCAATCGTCGAATGCTCGAGTAGGCGTAGCGGATCCGGCGGCCAAAAGAGAACACTCCCCAGTGGATCGTTTGGGTCGCCGTACCGATCTGGTTGGCAAGATCGTCTCGAGAAACGCATCAGCAGCGTCGAGGAGCGTCTGGTTCTCCTCGAGGACAGTTGGAACAACCGAATCGCGGCGTTCGGAAGTAGTCTGGAACGATAGTGCTAGGCGGTATCCGTTCTCGTCAACCCGGATGAGATCGAACGCCTCGAACCGGTTGCGATAGTTCCGGATGCTCCGTGCTGAGACGCCCGCTCGGTCAGCGAGGTCACGCTGCGACAGGCGGTTTTCGGCTGTGAGAAGCACCTGAACGATTCGGCCAACTGTCGGTGGAAGATCGGAGAGCAACTGGTCGGCTTGAGCGTTCCCAACACATAGCGGAGTTCGTCCGGCCGGAGCTCGCGACACTCCTCTTCATCGGCGAGTTGGTACAGTGCTTGGGCAGTGGCGTGTGGTGAGCCAGTCAGTGCGTGGAGCAGTGAGACAGCGTCTCGAGTCAGTCGCAGGTTTTTCTGCCCTGTTGAATAGCTTTTCTGAATCCCGAGAGGGAGAGAAACTACAGCAGAGACGGTTCGTTTAGTGGTCATCGGTAGCGTACTTTTCTGACCTGGTAGCAAGAATGAAGATTGGTTTCTGAGATTTTACTCTTCAACCGCTGATTCGTAACCATAACACACCCACCCCGACGCCGTACCCCTATTCAACAGAGCAGGTTTTTCGACTGCAGGATCCGCGTCGCAGTTGCTGCATAGGACGTCCGATCGACCGTCGAGAGGGAGACATGGACAGCGAATTCGGGAGCATCATCAGCGACCGCTGCTGGCGTCTCGAGCGATTGCTCAAGCTGGGGGCGGAGTCGGTGGATATCCTCTCCGCGAACGACCAAAGAGCCAATGAGTGTCCCCAGCGGATCGTCGGCATCGACGGTCGGTGAGAGTGCACTCTGACGCTTCTCCTCCCGAGACTCGAAGAGCTGGCGATAGCAGGCGAACGCACCGTATTTCTACTGGAATGCTGTTAAGATATTGACCGACGTCGCGAGCTCGTTCAGCGCGCTGTATCAAGTCCGGTCGGTACTCGGAGTTCGCGAGTGGTATCTACCTCGAGAGCGTCAAACAGATGAATGTGCGACCCTGCAAGGTCGTGAGTCGACCGCATAATCGAGCCACAGAAGCGGTCTCACTCCGGAGCAGGAGTCGTGTGGTTTGATATGGCAACTGTTTCAGCCCGCTCGACCATATCATAAACGTGGATTCCGGTTTTGAACCATAACACGCGATCCGCAGCCTCCCCGAAGTCCTCGTCGGCACAATCTAGTCGCTCTGAGACAGCCAGTATAAATTGTCAGCCTCTACCTGGCGGATTTTTGCCAGTTTTGACTCAAGATATTCAGGCGTCCAGAAACCGACAATTTCGAGGATTGCCCGTCGACCGTCCGGATGTTCGATTGCAAAGTCGGGGATCATCACTTCGGCACCGAGGTCAAAGACATCGTCCTCTCGCACGAGTTCCCACTCTGTATTCGCTCGCTCCCATTTCTGGGCGAGTGTCCGCTCGACATCACTATCGAACTGATTACCAGCGCTGTAATGCGAATCGAGTTTTTCAGTATAATCGAGCGAGAACTGCCGCGTCTCGCCTGACGTCTCGTCGGCGAGTACCTCGGCAGTCATTTCCCAGCGATCACAGAGTGGTAACGCCGGTAGGAAGTTCGCCATGCGGATGCCATACTTCTGCGATTGGGAGAACAGTGATGCTGGCCCGTCCAAAACCGCTTCATAGCCTGCAGCCAGGTCCGTACTCGCGACGCGTTCGCCGTCGGCGTCGATCGGGTAAATTCGGTGCATCAATCCAAACAGCTTGACATAGCTGAATACCGTCCCGAAGTGGTCCCATACGCGAATCCGCATCTCGGTCGCGTCGTAGAGGACTGCCTGGGCGAGCGCGAGGTTGTACCGGGTTAACAGCCAATCTACAGTGAGGTTGGTGTGTTCATAGTCCTCGTCGCTGCTGCCGGTCAGCGTCGTTGTAGATGACTGTATATCGTCATCAGTGGCGTACTGGTTGGCCGTCCGCGTGCCGATCCGGATGAGTCGCTTGTTGTCTTCCAAGTCGGCGTACATCCCTCGATAGCACTCCTCGAGTGAGATGCCTATTTTGTCGGCGACTGCGCTATACACCTCTAGTTTCTGGGTGTCTTCGCCGAGCGTTGGTTGACGAACAACGGGGTACCGCTCGTTGGCTTTCTCGAACAGCCGCCGACGGATTTCGCGGGGCTCGACTGAGGCCACGACCTCGAACTCACACTCGTCTGTGAGGAGTTTCGCAAGGCCTTGGATGATCTTGTAGTCGGTATCTGCGATAGTCAATTCGTCAATCGCGTCTTCGAGATCGCCTTTCGGCTCACCAAGGTGAGCATCGAACAGCTCGATGAGTTCACGGGCGGCCTCTCGATATTTCTCATCAGCTGGATCGATGAACAGCGGCCTGATTGCGTCGCTGGTGGTGCGAGACCGCGCAAGATCAGCCGTCAGCATTTGTTGTCACCCCTTTTCGACGCTGCTGGGAAACATACGTTTCCATCGTGTCTGCCGTAATGATCTCGTAGAGTCGCGCGGGCTGGCGCTCATCTGTCGGGCGGAGGATCCGCCCGAGCCGTTGGGCATACTGTCGTTTCGAGGCACTCCCTGAAAGGATGATCCCAACGTTCGCAGCGGGAACGTCGATCCCCTCGTCGAGAACTTGTGATGTTGCCAGCATCGAGTACTCGCCGGTACGGAACCGTTCGAGAATCTCGGTGCGCTCGTCGGTCTTCGTCTGGTGGGTGATACAGGGGATGATGAATTCCTGAGAAATCTCGTAGGCGAAGTCGTTGTTTGCAGTGAAGATAATCGCGCGGTCATCATGGTGGCGTTTGATCAGATTGTCGAGCGTCTCGAGTTTCTTCTGTGCCGTCCGGGCGAGTCGCTCGGCTCGCTGCTTGGCAATGAGTGCCCGCCGTCCCTTCGGATCATAGGATGTTCGCTTGAGGAACTCTTGGTGACCCCGCTCTTTCCACAGATCAAACTCGTGGCTATCGACGTAGTCGCGATAAATCTGGTACTCTTCGTCGTATGTTTCGCGCTCGTCAGCAGTGAGTTCGACCGACATGTGGATGGTTTCGTACTTGCTGAGGTACTCGCCAGCGAGTTCGTCGACATCTTTCTGATAAACAACCGGGCCGATGAGATCCTCGAGGAGTTCGTGCTTGCCATCAGGCCGTTCATAGGTGGCAGTCAGCCCAAGGCGATACGGCGCGATGGTCATCTCGGGAATCTGCTGGTAGGTCGGAGCTGGCAGATGGTGTTCCTCGTCGACGATGAGTAGGCCGAACTGATCACCATACTTGTTGATGTAACGGTAGGCGCTATCGTAGGTAGTGACCGTGATCGGGGTGACGTTGTGGCTGCCGCCACCGAGGACGCCGACCGGCTCAGATAGTTGGTCACTAAAGGCATTGGTGAGCGTGGCGTGCCACTGGTTCATCAGATCGATCGTTGGTGTGACGACGAGTGTGCTGACGCCGGCGTCGGCGATAGCCTGTAGTCCGAGGAACGTCTTCCCGCTGCCCGTGGGAAGCACGACGCTCCCTTGTCGTTCGTGGTCGATCCACGCGTCGAGAGCGGCCTGTTGATAGTCACGCGGTTCGATGTGGAGAGCTGGTGTGAGGGCGAGATCGGGATAGGCTCGCGCGGTGTCTTCGAGAGCGTGAGTGAAGCCGTCCTGAAGCGTTGCCTGCTCGTTTCCGTCCGCCCAAGTACCCGCCCATTCGAGGAGAGATCGATATCGATACGCTTGCGTTCGGTACTCATCAACGCGGTCGTCCCACTCCGCATAGGGGACATCGTCGGGGGCATCACGGAGCAGGAGCGTCCCGTCGTCGAATTCGACTCGCATTCAGTGTAGCGATGGAGGTTCCCGAGTGAATTCAATATGTTGGTTCTTCGAGTTCTGCTGAGGCGTGTCGTTGTCCTTCTGTGGCTAAGGGAGAATTCTATTATACGGAGCCGCAGTTGTCAGCGTTCGAGCCAGTAGTGCCAGTCTGCGATTGCTTGGTCTGTGTCACAACTGGCGTCGTCAGGCTCCAGTTGTTTCAGTGGCACGCCAAGTTCCCTGTCCATCCACTCTACCGTCACAACATCTGGTTGGGGGTTGGCTCGGTCGGGGACATTCCAACAATCCGCACCGTTTCGCCTACCTCTAAGGGCGACTCTTCTCGCTCAGTGATACAGCATGCTTCAAAGGGGAAGTCCAACGTGTCGTCCAGATAAGCATACCACCCCATCGCTTGCTCTTTTGAACCATAGGTGTCGACGATGATCTCCATCTTAATGCGTTCCTCCCGTTTTTCGTCTTTCTCGGTTCGTGGCATACCCTCAGTACTCATCCTGAGCGTGAAGTGTTTGGGACGGTCGAAATTACCCACCGACCTGTACGGGAGTGTCCCAATCTTGACCGCAGAAGTACAGATCTGATTCGCTGGCACTATTGACCAACAGATGTGGGACAAAGCTGTTTATTTCCAAGAACAGCAGCTCGAGGATGTTCTATAGTGAGAGCGTACGTAACTCAGCTATTCATGTGATTCCAGAGGAAACGAGTGACTTGGAAATCGTCTCGTGAGGAGAGGGTTTTTCCTTCTTGTTCCGCTATTTCATCCATAATGCCGTTCCAGTCGACCTGGAGTAACTTGCTTGAAGAGTGTGACGCATTGGGAGAGGAGGCCACACTGACGACACCAGTATCGAACACACCATTCAGATCACAGATGTCCAGGAGCATCGGATCGTCATCGAATTTCTCGACTCTGGGGAGAAGCAGCCACTCCAACGCGAGCAGTTCGAGACGCTTGCCCGCCGAATCGGCGATGCAACCAATACGTTCGACCTCGAGCGCTTACCGTCCGACGCTGACCCCTATCCAGCAGTCCTGAGTCTGCATCCCCGCTTTGAGATCGATGAGCGCGAGGGGTTGATCCGCGAGAGTGACGAACCGGGCCCTTCTCAGCTCGTCCAAGCGCCCGAGACTGAGACTGAACATGAACGGACTGAACCAGACCTTGCTGTCTATGCTGATGCTTTGCTCCTCACTGATGCGCTCGAGCGCCACGATGTGACCGATCTCAGTGGACTCGAGACGTCCACACTGGTGAATCTCTATACGCTGCTCTCTGACGTGCAACGCAATGCCGACGATCTCCGACAGGACGTGGCCGACATTTACTCGAGCGGATCCACCACGATCAGCCCATTCACGCCCAGTTCGGCTCGGTACAGCGGACCAGCCGTGAATATCGATCGTTGCAGGATGAAGAGGATGTGCTCACTACCCTCGAGGACGCTGGCATTCCTCGCGAGCGCGTTACCAGTGTTGATTCCAGTAAGGTCGACGAGGCCCTCGAGGTCACAGAACTCAGACCAAGTGACGTCTATAAGATCGAAAACCGCGAGTACGTCCGGAAAGCGGATGTCAACGAAGAGCACAAGGAAACACGATTGCAGGGACTCAAGGATCAATTGGCGGCCAGTGACGACCCTGAAGCTGCTGAACTACGCGAGGAAATTGATGAACTCGAGGCTCGTATTGAGGATCTTACCGAGTTCAGTCCTGCCCAAGAGTTCCACGCCGAGTAGTCTGTGGACTGTTCTGAATTGGGCTCGAGAACGTGGAGAACAACTCCGCTGTTCTGGTACTGCACTCAGTCTTCGCCAAGCACCTCATAGAGGTGTTTCCGGAGTCTCAGGTCTTCGTTCGCGAACTCAGCAAGCACGGTCCGAAGCTCTTCAACGGACGCCGTTTCAAGGAGGGTATCTAGCGACTGATCATCGTCGACAGCTTCAACGTCACCGCTAGCCAACACGGCGGCAACGATATGCTTACAGGGCGCTGCATCATCGGGGCAGCTACACTGGCCGCTGACATAGCTTCCTTGTGAGAGTGTAACTCGGACATCGTATGGACGGCTCCCTTGGACTGTCGCCTGGAGGGAATCGTCGATGTACTCGATATCCGTCACCGACCCACGTTCGTAGTAGCGGGTTCCTCGGTCATAGCGGCCTGGCTCGGTTATCTGTCGAAGCGTCTCGAGGTCAACTGAGTTAGCTGGTGTCTGTGTCTGAAGCCGAGGAAATGCGTCTACAACGGGCTCGTCTCCAGGGATAAAGGGATCAGCTGACCGACGGTGAATCCATCCCTGCTCTGGCCACCCGATCGGGAACCACTTGGTCGGATCGCTCACGATGTCCCAACACGTTCCGATCACTGACGAACTATCCTCGGGGAATATCCCCTCGATCGTTACCGTACGTGAAGTCATACCGATCTCGAGCGTGACATCCGTCTGGTGGGTATCGTTGTCAGCAACTTGGTCGGCGTAGTTCGAGCGACTCTGTTCAAGTGCAGCGATCCCCTCGGCTGAGAACGCGTGGCCAGTCCGCTCGAGTTCGAATACCAGCTCAGCATATTTGTGCTTATCGCGGTATTTGATCAGCGGCCGATTGCTCCCGACCAGCTCGGTGGGATCGTAATCTGGAAGTGATGTTCCGAATACGATCGGTTCAACCGGCTCAGTTGGAGTATCCGGTAAGCGGGTAGCTTCTGGCCGATTCTCGGCAGTTGGCTCACCAAGTGGTGTCTCGAAGAGTCGGCCACAGGCTGGACAGACTGTACAGCTGAGCTCATCACTGTGCCAGGTGGTGAATTCATGGGAGCGACACCAATCACAGGGGCGTCTGGTATCTTGCTCGACTGTGTTCCAGCCACCGTCGCGAATCGGCGTTACTCGCTTGAGTTGAGTGATGACTCGTGATCGCCGTTTCTGATGGTGGTCTAGTTGTAAGCGGCATGAACGACACATTTCAGAACTGCTCTCGCGAACGTCACTCGGGAAGACGAGTCGTTGATTATCGTTCTGGCTCTGTAGAAGAGAGTCTCTTCCCGAAGAGTGCGATCTCGAACGAGATTGACTGTTATCTGGTGGTTCGGGTGGCTCGTATGCGACAATATCTGTTGCTGTGACTGACTTGTCTGGCGCGTCCTCGGTCTCGTCAGTAAACGCTCGCCCATACCGGCACCCATCAGGACCGACGATGTGCCACTTCCCAGATTCTGTTCGGCCAAACGTTGGCACGGTTGTTCGAGAGAACGAGACGACTCCCTATAGAGTCTTCCAAGTACCCTTAACAATGAGCAGAAGGTGTCATAGAATGATCCGCATGACGATCTTTTCACCCAATTTGGAGTGAACTATCCGTTCACTACAGTTGCGAACTGAACGCGAGAGTCTTCTTCGATCCGGTTGAAAATAGGGCGCGTTGGTCAGCGCTGTGGCCCGGAATCGTTTCCCTCGTGACGAGTTCGTCTCACATCGGATACCGATTTACTGTTCAAGGAGTCCTAATCCCTGTACTGTCGGAAGGTTCCAGTCACGAGTGACCGCAGCTAACCGTGTTAGCACGGTAACGACCGCGCATATTCCGGCAGCGGTACTCCCAGAGACGCCGACGACTCCCGCTAGAAAGTATGTACTTCCGCCCAGCACCGCACAACTCGCGTAGAAATCGTCGAAGAGGATAAACGGGGATCGATCCAGAAGAATATCGGCGAACGCACCACCACCGACTGCATTGATCGTTGCAATAACGACGACACCAAATGCTGAAACGCCCACTTCGGTGGCGATGATGGCACCGGTTGTCGTAAACGCGGCGAGCCCGATAGCGTCCGCGACGAGCGTGATCGGATGCGTATCTGGAGACGAAAGGACAACACTCAGTGCGATCGCTAAGCCGATTCCGAGCAGTCCCAGAGCGATTTCGATCGGGGACTGAAGCGCTAACGGAACTCGCGCCACAAGGAGATCGCGCGTCGCTCCGCCAGCGAATGCCATCGCCAGTCCGACGACAGTAATTCCGAGCAGGTCGAACTCCTCACGAATCGCCTTCGATGATCCGACGAGAGCGAACGCGAGTAAACCGATCGTGTTCATCACCGCGAACGGATCGCCGAACAATACTCCGAGGAGGTCCTGCCCCATTGGCCGCTCCTATGAGAACGAGTCCCTTGAGTCCTCTGAGACACCGGTCCCGTCTCGATCCACAGCCTGTCACGTGTGTTATCAGTACAATCTGTACTTACCGTTTGTTAGGTAGTCACAGAGGTGGGATGGGAATTTTTCTATGACACCCTGTATAGATGTCAATCCTGCTCTCGGAGATGCGTTCGTCGACTGCAGCCGAGCTTGACGCAACGCTGATCGTCGGTGGTGATGACGACTACGACGATGTCGAGGACGTCTCTCTACACGGATTCAGAGACGGTAGTTCGTGAACGACCCCAGAGAGATAGGGTAGTCAGCTCATGTCAGGGATTCCGGAAGGGCTTGCTGCTCGAGCGGTGGGCCCATCTGCACCACCCGGTTGTTCCCGGTAGATCCTATTGCTGTGAGCGCAGCTGCTAGTCGCAGCCACGGACCAACTCGGTGGTGATCGAGTAATCGCGACGGATCCGGTGGCCAAAACAGCACACCACCGAGTGAGTCGTCAGGATCACCGTATCGATTTGGCGGCAGGATCGTCTCGAGAAAGGTGTCGGCGGCGTCGAGGAGCGTCTGGTTCTCCTCGAGGACAGTTGGAACAACCGAATCACGGCGTTCGGAAGCGGTTTGGAACGATAGCGTTAGGCGGTACCCGCTCTCGTCGACGCGAATGAGATCGAACGTCTCGAGTCGGTTGCGATACTTCCGAATTGTCCGTGCTGAGACATCTGCTTGGTCGGCAAGCTCGCGCTGTGACAGGCGGTTTTCGGCTGTGAGAAGCGTATGGATTATTCGACCGACTGTCGGTGGGAGATCGGAGAGCAACTGGTCGGGCTTGAGCGTTCCCAACACATAGCGGAGTTCGTCCGGCCGGAGCTCGCGACATTCCTCTTCGTCGGCTAGTTGCTGCAGTGCTTGGGCAGTGGCGTACGGTGAGTCAGTTAGTGCGTGGAGCAGCGAGACAGCGTCTCGAGTCGGTCGCAGGTTTTTCGGCTGCAGGATCCGCGTCGCAGTCGCCGCGTAGGCGGCCCGATCGACCGTCGAGAGGGAGACGTAGACCGCGAACTCGGGAGCGTCATCAGCGATCGCTGCTGGTGTCTCGAGCGATTGCTCGAGGTACGGGCGGAGTCGGTGGACATCCTCTCCGCGAACGACCAAAGAGCCAATGAGCGTACCCAGCGGATCGTCTGCATCGACGGTCGGTGAGAGTGCGGTGCGACGCTTCTCTTCTCGAGCTTCGAACAGCTGCCGATAGCAGGCGAACGCACCGTATTTCGACTGAATTGCCGTCGAAATACTGATCGACGTTGCGAGTTCGTTCAGCGCGTCGGTATCGAGCCCAGCCGGTACTCGGAGTTCCCGAGTAATGCCGATCCCGAGAGCGTCGAACAAGTGCACGATCGAGCCAGCAAGCCCGTGAGCGGAGCGCATAATCTCGCTGCGGAAGCGGTTGCGATCCTCGTACTCACCGGCGGAGAGTTTCGCGGTGAGGTCCTCGAGGTCAGTGCCCCACTCGATGAACGCCTCACGAATCGTTTTGGGATCCTCGAGTGCTTCATCCGAGAGCGCACCGATACAACGAGCGTCTCGCAAGATTGGCGGCGGGTCTTCCAGTGACTCGAGACGGTTGTCGGTGAGCGCTCGGTTGAGCAATCGCGGCGAGGCTAACGCTGTCGCGAGACTCACCACATACTGCAGGGGCCCACTTGCCCGAACGGCAACGACGGCTTCCTCGCGATCACCGTCGAAGCTGACGTATCGAGTATGGTCAGGGCCGCCCGTACGGTCCTCGAACGGGGCCTCTATAAGGGAGATCCCGCCGTCCTCTCCACAGCCAGCGGCGGCAACATGCCCTGGACGGTCGAGGTAGGCCGTCCGGTAGGGGTTGCTGTCCTCACTTCCGCCGTTATCCCCTCCCTCGTGTGCGCGGGGTTACACGGCACTGTTGGGAGGCTGTTCCGGTGTCGCTCACGGCCTCCGACAGTTCCTGCTGACGACCGTGTTGGGCGTCCAATGTGGCGAGTAGCTGTCGGCCGGCCTCGAGCAACTCGACAGTCCGATCATCGGCAGGGCCGAACTCAGCGACCAGTCCAAGTTCGGTGAGCGAGTTCGTTTCGGAGACGAGCAGTTGCGAGATCCGGCTGCGATCGACGTCGTGCATCGCCCGCAACGCGTGTCGAGACGAGTGTCTGGGCGGGTTCATCAGCGAGCTGCCGGAGGAGTTCGACCTTTCGGCCGTCCGGATCCAGCGCCTCGAGGGCGTCGTCGACGCGGTCCCTACTTGGGTGGTGTGTCTCTCGCCATTCGCTCACACCAGGGAGGTCTTCGCGGTGGTGCTGGGCAAGCCAGTGCTGGGTCCGTCCGGTTGCGATGACACGGACATCGAAGCCGGTTGCGAGGACGGCGAGCAGTCGACAGATCGTCTCTCGTTTTCTTCGGGGTGCCGTTTCGAACGCACGGTCGATGGTGACCGCGAGTGTCGGTGGCTGATCGTCGGGCACATGATCGGCGAAGAACTGCGCGGTCGCGAACAGGTCCTCGAGACTCGCATGGCCCTGCCCGAGCTTTGGCACGAGATCGGCGGCGAGTCGCCACGCGTCGCGACGGTTCCCGCGTGCGACCTCGAGGATCCGGGAGCGAAACCAGTAGGGAACGTTCTGCTCCTCAAGCGCGTCGTAACACTCCGGCACAGTCCGACCGTCGGCGAACCGTCGGACGGCACGGATAAATTGGTCTCGGATCGACTGATGGGCGAACAGCTGGTCCCACAGCGCCGAGACGGGATCGGTAGCGATCGCGAGGCTGGCCTGTGGGGACAGCGGTGGCTGCTGTGTTGGTGTGAGTCCCACGTCGGTCACGGTGGACTCACCTCGAGTGGGAGCTGGGGGCGTGCTGACTGGCGAGTGGAGTGGCGTGCCATCGAGTCCTGGAGTCGAGTGCGGAGAATGCAGACAGCCGAGCGCAGTGGCTCACCGGCTGTCGGCGCGAGTGCGTGTTAGGGGCTCACCGGTTTGGAGCGGGGATCGCCTCTGGTTCGGCAGCCCTGTTGGAGGGCGGACTCGAGTCCTGGATCTCGGGCTCGAGAGCGACTAATCGTGTCTGCTGGGTGGGCAGATCAGCGCGGGTGCCGAGCCTGCACTCGGCGAGGAGTTCCGTACAGCCAAGTGTTGGCTCTTTGATGGTGTCGGGACTGCAGGCTACGCAGTAGGGTCGGTGGATCGCCCAGCGGTCAGTGTCGGCTGGGCGTGAGGCAAGGACGGTCACACAGTCGCCTTCGTACAGTCGGTACTCACAGTGTTGGCACTTGGTAGTACCGTGGGGACCGACCGGGAACCCCTCGAGGAGTTGCGTAGGGGTGGTGACGACCTTCATTGGTCGTCACCTTCGAGTGCATCGAGGAATGAGTTCGTGAGGCTCGAGTAGAGATGTTGGCTTGTGAAGCCCCGTTCGGTTTTGACGTACTCGATCCAGTCGTTGATGCACTGGTCGACGGCCTCGAGGTCGTAGCGGTAGGTACGCTCGGCGTTGTGGATGACGTAGACAGTTTCGTCAGTGGTTCGGTAGACGTGATGTGCGTCCTCGGTGTCGATGCCGACGAGGATGTAGTCTGGTCGATGGTCGGTGCGGCTGCGAGCCGAAACCGTTTCGGTCGTGCGCGGTTGAATTGACATTGGTCTTGTGCTCCAAGACCGAGGTCGGCTGCTGGAACAGCCGGCCAAGATTTTCCCGGCCACCTTCGGTCTCTACTCTATAGTATGGGTCAATTCTACTTATAGTTAACGTATTGTAGCCTATAATAGGACGCAACTTTAGACAAGTTATAATACATTTCCGATATATTGTTGCTCCATGGCGATAAAAAACGCAATAGTGCTCACACCGGATAAGCTAAATAGTACAGATGAACGGTTGCTTGATGTACTCAGTGACGGGCGAGTGACCCCGCAATACGCTGCAGATCAACTCGATGTTTCACGGACATACGCTAGCGAACGGCTGAAGCGACTCGTTGAGCATGGCCATGTCGAGAAACTCGCACCTGGCCTCTATGAACTTGTCGACGATCCTCGTCAAATAACTGATTCATAGGCTGGCTTCAGTGCCAGCCGAAATATACAGAGTGTATAGAAGGGGAAATAAGACCAAATCCCTCGAAGCGTCACGAAATGTAGCGTCACTTTTATGTGCTCGTTCTCGGAGATCAGAGGTGCGTTCGCGGGTGTGACGGACTACTGAAAGTCCGAAGGCAGATGTAAGCACATTCGCCAAGTCGAGTTCGCCAAGGGCATTCACCCAATCCCGACCGACACCGGAATCGATGTCGACCCAGACCTCAGTGAGTATGTTGAGCCTATCGATATAGACGAGTCCGACGCGACCGTGGACATTCACGAATTTGGCGAGTACCTCGGCTACTCCCTACAACCGTTGTTGGATCGGCTGATCAAAGACGCACAGAAGATTCACCAGCAACGACCGGTGTTACAAGAGACACTCGCTACCCCTACACAATCGAGGATTGAAGCTTAGCTAAAGACGAATGAGCCCGTTTGATACTCTCGGACGCCTGTTCTGGGTCTACCAGTGCTGTTACTGAGCCTTGATAGTGGTCCTCCAGACCAACTGTGGGTTCGCCTGTCTCAGCGTTACAGAGGAGTTTCAGACGGCACATCCCGGTATCGACCTTCCAGACTGTGACCCAGTTGCCAGCCTGACGATTTGACGTTCTAGTCGCCCAATCTTGCCTCTGCTCCGCATTCCACTCCGACAGGATGTTAGCTAGCTGTTTCAAGTCCTGAGACCGCCTTCTCAGGTTGGGGTCATCCTCATACTCAATAACAGAGCCGTTACGTATTTTCCTCAAGAAGACTCGGAGATGACCCATCCCATCAACTGCTAACCCTATCTCGCTCCTTGTTCGGCCGCTATCGTAGAGTGGGGCACTGAATATCGTCTGTTCTCCGCCCTCGTCTGAATAGGTGTTATACAGGCTTCTCGCCCAGAGTGTCGAATGTTCGGGCGCAAACAACCCGTCTGGAAACGGTATGGTTCGCTCAACTGATGGGCGGTGGTGTTGTCGTAGCCACTTGATAATATTGTGATACCCGGACCATTCGTCTGGATGCGGTATCTGCGCTGCCCACCACTTCGAGAGGTCACCAGCTCCGAGGTCTACGTCGTGGTCGTCGAAATGCGTAGAATTGAGCCATAGAACACTGTACTCGTTCGAGCGAAACGTCGCTTGGACGGCTTCTTTATCCTTCGTATGGTGTTTATGTTGAACCTCAATTGCAATCCCTTCTCCGAGTGATTCGTGGTGACGGTCGAACTCGACCAGAACGTCTGCACGCCGGTCTCCAATTGGTGTTTCAATCGAGACTGTTGAATTGGAGAACGTGATCTCGGCTTTGGAGGCGGCGATAGATTTCAGTCGTTTGTGTTCCGCTGATTCCCGCCTGCGCCCCCTGAACAGCCACTTGGTGGTTGCGTAGGGTGTATGAAATGGCGAGCCACGAACGACCCCTTTCGACGATGAGAGTCCCGAATTGCGAGTTCGTTCCCGCATCCGGGGCACTCTGGAGAATCACTGGTATCTGCTTCGTGTGGGGTACAGAGTTCCCCGTCGATTCGCGCGGTGAACGGCATGTTGATGGACTCCTAAGAGGACTATTTGCTTATGTTCAATACCTCTGAGTAATCCCCGCTCCAGAGCGGGTCTCGTGACATCTGCCTGAGGATGTGCCGTAGCGAGGGCTCAATTGTCTCCAACTGGTCGTCGGGGATGTCGGGGATAAGGTCGGTGTACCCGAGTTCTGTCTGACCGCCAGCCTTCGCTCTGTAGAACAGAAGTGCCTCCCAGACGGCGTCGTGTCCGTGTTCGTCGAGGAATTCCTCAACCTCCTCATCGGCGTATGCTTGCCCGACCAGTCCAATCAGCAGAGGGTTGACAATTGCATCTTCTTCATCGATTTCCTCGACGATGGTCCCTTCTGCTTCAAGGAAATTGGCCTTGTATCCCTTTGGTTGGGAGTCTGAGGCTACTTCTACTGCGCCTATGTCGACGAGTTCCTCGATGTCGTTGTATAGTGTCGACTGCGGGACCTCCAAGTGTTCTTCTAGCTCGGGAACAGTTAGCCCATCCCCGAGGAACGGATTGTCACCCTCTTCAACGATGTTCCCCTCTACGTAGAGGGTATACCAAATGTGTGCGAGTCGAGATTGATTGAGCAGTTGGCCGATAGCAGCGAGTTCATCCGCACTCGTTCCAAGTGTATCTAGCCCCTCACCGTCTATATCATACATACTCACCACTTTCCAGAGAACATAGAAAGTCTCTTTGGTTAAATCAGCACTCAAACACGTTTATTCGGTTGACTTTCGCTGGTTCTCCGACACGCCCCTCAAATCTCGATGGAATTCCTCGAAGTCCTTGTAAATCTCCAACTCAGCGTCCGTGTCGAGCTTATCCGTCACGGCTTCTACGAGCCCTAAATTCGCCCATTTCGCTTCTATAAGGAGCATATCGCAGTCTGAGAGGATTGCTTGCGTACAAACAAGCATATCAGCAACATCGTTCTCCTTGACGGTCTCGTTCGGGTCCATCATCGAGACTCGATGGAGGTATATTTCCTTTTTGACGTACGAAACTATGTCGACCTCGTGTTCGTGGAGGACGTACTGGTCTCCGCTCTGTTGTAGGTACTCCTCGAAGGCCAGTCCTTTCAGGTTATCGTGGCCCCATTCTTCGTGAAGGTCTCGTAGCTGCTCCATCCCTTCAAATAGTCTTCTGTTGCACTCCAGGTAGAGTCTCGAAACACCCGCTGAAGGATTTCTACTAAAGATAAATCACTAATCTCCCTTCTGACGTAGCGCCGATATTCTTCGTCCGGTAGGATACCGAGAGGGTGGCTACTGACGTAGAATTCACTCCCCTCTTCAGGAGTTGGTGGCAGGACTTTGTCTGTAATAGCTACGATTATCTTGGACATCATGTCCTGCTCTTCTGCCTTAACGAGGTCGAGGAAGTTCCCCGTACTGAGGTACACCTGAACGTCATCCACTGAAACAGTCTCATAGAAGTTTTTGAATCGCTGTGGGTCCTCCCTCAGAGAAATCCAGTAGTTCGTATCCATCACTACACGCTTCATCGTTAACACTCATCGTCGCCAATCGGTTATAAAATCCAATACTTCCTCCAACTGAATGGCGTGTCACCGACCCAAGCTGGCTCAGTAGATTTAACAAGGAGAAGAATTCCAGCTATATAAACAGTGTAAGTGTATTTGGCGTGATTACGGCGTAACGGGTGGGTTGAGGTAGAAGTCATAGTCACGGATGAGAGAGTGAGCAGAAGGGAGAAGTGAGTTGTGGGCGGAAGTCACTATCGACGGCAGTACCTGATCTGAGTTAAAGGTATGCGACAACCACCGTCGAAGGTGACCAGAATGCTGGCGGTCTTACCGGTTATAACGAGGGCCCCGAGGGAGTTGTGAGCGAGTCGTACTGGGACATTGAGGCCACAGGACATACGGACGGAATCGGTAACAATGTAGGTTACACAACTGACCTCGCTGGACTGTCCACCGATGAAATGCAAGGCGGAGTAGCTGAAGAGAACATACCCGCGCTTGATTTCGAGGATACATGGACGGTCGTCACAGACCCAGACGACTATCCGATCTTGCGGTGGCAGGTAGCGGTCGATGCTGATTAATCGACGATGCTCACGACGCCAGATCACTGATGAGGTATTGGTAGGTCACGGGCACTCGGTGTAGGGTTTGAACGTTCAGTTATCACTAACTGTGATCCGTTACAAACGTATAATCCCTTATGACAAAGTACTAAATAGTTTAGTGATGGCGGTAATGGACATATGCGTCGAAGTCCCACACCCATACGGTATCCCAAATCCGGATACCACAGCGATACGGCTTATAGGCTGAAAATAACTCGCGCGACTGCTTTGACCGTGACTACCGTCCCCGATTGAATGCGAAGCACAAACGAGGTGACAAAGAATGTCCAACACACACTTCACGCGCCGTCACCTCCTGCAACTAACCGCCGGATATGGGACTACATCCGTCTGGCCCACCGATCACGCACAGCAAACTACGAGCCGTGATGATAGTACTCCCGAACGGTGGCGATTTGAAACTGGTGGGTTCATTTCCGCATCGCCGACGATCGTTGATGGCATTCTGTATATCGGAAGCCATGACAGTCAGATCTATGCAATTGACGTAAGCACTGGTCAAGCAGTGTGGACTGTCTCGACCGAGGGTGAGGTGGGATCATCGGTAACAGTGGTTGATGAAACCGTCTACGTGGGCAGTCGCGATGAGAACGTCTACGCGCTCGATGCTGAGACAGGAGAGAAACGCTGGGTCTCCAACATCGGATCAAGTATTCTGATGTCATCACCGACTGCTGGTGATGATTCCGTGTATGTCGGGGATTTCAGTGGGGATGTCCATGCACTAGATATGGTGACCGGTCGCGAAACCTGGACGTACGAGACCGGTGGAAGTATTCAACGATCGTCGCCAACAGTAGTTGCTGACACCGTCTATATCGGGAGTGCCGATAACCACCTCTACGCGCTCGATGCCACAAATGGTAATGAACAGTGGGCGTTCGAAACTGGTGGCGAGGTACGTTCGTCACCAACAGTCGTGAAGGGGAATGTCTACGTCGGGAGTTTCGATGACTCAATTTACGCAGTCGATGTCGCAACGGGGGAGGAAATCTGGAGCGTTGACACTGACGGCCACATCGGGACCTCATCACCGACGGTCGCGGACCACACCGTGTATATCGGCGGGTATAATGCCGATGTGTACGCACTTGATGCCAGTACTGGCGAGCAGCAGTGGACGTTCACAACCAGTACGACTGTGGATTCATCGCCAACTGTCGTTGATGGCATCGTCTACGTCGGGGATTCGTCACCGCATGGTGCCCCAAATCTGTATGCGATCGACGCGGTACGCGGCCATCTCATCTGGCAGTACAAAACTGACGGCCCTGTCTCCTCGTCCCCAACAGCGGTTGATGGAACCGTCTACATTGGGAGTTACGACTCGTTGGTGTACGCGTTCCCGACAGACGTTGATGGATCAAGTGAAGGATCACGAGTGTTACTCGGTACACTCGGCCATCACGATAGTCTCCGCCGTGGTGGTCCCGTCACCCTCCCACATATGATCACTCGCTACTGGCGGATTTCGTGATCGACACGGACAAACCAACGGTCAACGAGCCGGTCGCCTTTGATGCGTCAGCGTCAACGGTGGAAGACGGTAAGATCGTAGCGTACAAGTGGGATTTCACCGGTGATGGGACCGCTGATCGCACCGGGCAAAGTGTTGAACATGCGTTTTCTGACAGAGGATTACACCCTATTTCGCTTACTGTGGTTGACGAAACGGGAGCCAAAGATACTGTCCAACGGGCTCTCTCCGTCACGCCTCGCGAGAGCGACCTCTCGATAGCAATTGTTGACACAAACAGCCCGGTTGAAGGCGGTGACAGATTGATGATCACAGTCGAAGTCACGAATACTGGTGAAATAGCACATCGACCAGAGATTACAGCCATCTTTAACGAAGAAAAGAGAGGCGGGATCAAAACGACCGTCGAACCGGGGAAAACAGAGACCCACTCATTCGGCTATCGAACCTACCCCGTGAAAGACGAGGTGGATATCCCGATCCATGCTGAGATTGAAACGGACACAGCCACCAAAACAGTCACCGTTCGTGCTGTCGACGAGTTGGAGTCCACGTATACATCTCCGTCCTCCGAACTCACTATCCAGCCTGCTACACAGGTTATGTTCGAGATTGACACCACGGTGATGAAACCAGAGGGAACCATCCAATGGTATGTTGATGGTAGCCACCATCCGACTCAGGGTGCAGTGTGGCCGTTCATGTATGCCGATAAAGTTGGACGTGAATTCTTCTCGTATCTGTTTGAGTCTCCCGGCACCCACGAAATTACCGCAGCTGTTGTCAGAGACGATAGGAATCGTGCAATGCGGTGGACCATTACTGTGACCGACTCAGGGGCTATACCACCCAGAATTGATGCCGCTCGCCCAGTCACCAGCGAACTCGCAGCAGACGGACAGTATACACTCGAACTCGATATCTCGAGTCCGACAACCGATCTTGACCGGGTTGTGTGGTGGATGACACAGGCGGATACGATCATCGGTATCACCGAGGTCAGTAGTCGGAATGACACGGCGTCGCTCGAGATCGATGGTGGCTGTCTATCGTGCCAGATTGAAGCATGGGCAATTACTGAGAATAACACGTACACGTCGATCATTCCATGGCAGTTCAAAGACGGTGAAGACTCAGCGAGAAATCTCGATAAGAGAAGGGGCATCGACGTACTAGTTCTCGAGACGAACAGTCCAATTGTTGAGGGCGAGGCAGTGAAGGTAAGAGCAATGCTCGAAAACACCGAATCGACGCAAGTGACACGAGAGGTTGAACTTACGCTCGGTGAGAAGCCAACGGTCGTAGAGAGTCAGACAGTGACGATGGCGGCTGGCACGACAGATGAGATCGTACTCACGTCCACGGTGCCATCCGCGCTAAAAGGGGAATGGATTTCGTTTCGCGTTCAATCAGATACACATCAAAATGATGGAGTAATCCACGTAGAACAGAAGAATACCGAGACCCACGACAGAATCACGTCGTTCACCGGCGACCGCGATATAAGCAATCCGTGGCCCGACTGAGACAGAGGTGATCAACAAGGCCGAGTACATACGCGATTACCACGGATTCCGCGACCCGAGCGAGTTTGTGATTCTTGAATCCGCTCACAACGAGTTGCTGCGGCGCTCAAACTCCGAGCGGCCCAATTACTAACACTGCATCGTCACTCGACGCGTGGGCGACACCACCGTCCACATGGTCGCTGACGGTACGATAGGAGGCGCACGTCCCGGGTCCGCGGTGCCGCAGTTCAACGGCCGAGAAGACGAGCTCCGAGAACGAGCCTGTGCCCTCTGACTCGATTAGGTGGCACTCATCACCGACTCTGTAATTAGCTAGTATACCGTATATGTTCATCGCGGAAATCTTGTGTCGAAGTAGGCCATGGTAAGGATCCAAATCCACCACGCGACCTTATTTCCATTTTGACTAGACCAGGTACACTTTATGTAGCGACCCGATCAGAGTTGCCAATCGAGTACTGGAATGCTTATATGTGGAGAGTTTTATAGTGTGTTAATACATAGCACATCATAACAGGGGTGAGGCTACAAGGACCCAATGACCAACACAGCAAGGGGTAGTAACAAAACGGAATTATCGACAATACCTACGTAGAAGTGGGTTAATAAGATAATGAACAGGAGGAAAGGCAGAGCGATAAGTACAAGCAGAGAGGAGGGAAATGAAAACAACAAAGAGAGGACTTGTATTGCGGAAAATATTTCGCGTCGGTCATTTCTCGGCAGTACTACACTGCTTGTCGGCACTAGTACCGTTACAGCGAGACAACAGGAACAAGATGATTCGGGAGAAGGGACCGAATTAGGAACTCTCTCATTTGATGAACAATTAAGTTCTAAGGATTCTCACACTGGAACGTACCCAGCAGATATACCTCGGGTAGCAACTAATGTAGAATTAGAAAATCGAGTGACGATTGATCCAGCGAAACAAACAGGGAATATTGAATTAGGCACAACCGTTGAGGGGGAGTTTGGAGATATTGGTGCCGGTGGCGGATATGTTAGCGCAGGCCGCCACCTGTTTTCGGCAGAATGGGAGGCTCCACGTGATGAGACATTTACTGTCTCATCGGAGTACGCGTATGAGGGAAATGTCTTCCAGTACCGAGAGTCTAGTAGATACCAGAATGCGGTTAATCGGGTCGGTGTACAAGGGCGATTAGTTATTCGAGACGCTGCGACAGGGGACATAATAGCCGAGTCACAACCAGTTGTCGAGTGGGACCTTGTAATACCCCATCTGGATACCCTTGATAATGAATGGATGATATCTGCATTCGAGGCCTTAATTGATGAAGTTATACCTATTGTCGGCGGACAAATTGCAGAGGAAGTAACCGAACGACCAGATGAAAATGTACATGCCCCTGGAGATCCAAATCAACCAAAGCCAATTAGCGGCGAAAGTTCGGCCTCGGTCTCGTTCACCGCGAGTCAGGGGAAAACATACGAAATACAGAAATTGTTTGAAGGGGTGACACTGGCCGTTAGTATTTTCGGAGCTCCTTCTGAAGCAGAACTGTCCTTCAGTCCAACCGTCCATGATCTGCGTGTCGCCGTAACAGAGGGTCAAGAGCAAGGTCCGTCGCTTGAGGTGATGATTAGTGAGACAAATGCACCGGTCAATGCAAGTGAATTTCTTGAAGTGACTGCCCAGATCAAAAACACTGGCGAGGCGTCCACAAGGCAGACTATTGATCTTATTGTCGGACATAGCCCTGAACAAGTGGATACTAAGACGGTCACGCTTGGGCCCGGTGAAACCCAGACGATTACGCTTGGATATGAGACGTATCCTGCAAAACAAACCACTAAATTTCCAGTTCGGGTCCAGAGCGAGGACGACACGGCTGAACGATCCGTCACGGTATATGGAACAGAAGATGAAAGTCGGGCAGAAGACAATAGGCCGACTGGTTCATCGTTCGTTGTAGACATCACCAAAACGAATACCCCACTTGATGCCGGAAAGTTCCTCCAAGTGACCGCCGTTGTCAAGAACACAGGGCCAACAGAGGCAACACAGACTATCCGCCTTATTGTCGGACATAGTCCCGAGCAAGTAGATACCGAGACAGTCACGCTTGGGCCCGGAAGTAGCAAGACGATTACGCTAGGGTACTCGACCTATCCTGCGAAACAGACCACAGAGTTCCCTGTGCGAATTGAAACTGAGAAGGATGCGGACGAACAGTCTGTCCGTGTCTACGGCACTGGCTAATCATCGATCTCACTTTCTCCACCCCTACGACTATTCCGTTGCTTGGTGATCAGACCGTATGGGATCCAATACCATTCCACGGGGAGAGCCCGAAGGCGTCACGCGGCGACAGTTGCTACAGCACACCAGTGTGACAGCCGCTGCTGGTGTTACCGTGCCGAAAGGAGGAAGGGCTGCTACCATCCAAGATATCGGTGACATGCCTCTTCTCGATACACACCTCCATGTTACTCCAATTGATGGAACGACACGACAGGCGTTCTCTACCGAACAGGCTGTTAACTGGATGGATGACCATAGTGTTGATCAGGCTGTCTTACTCCCACTCGAGTCACCGACAAGTTGGTTTTATCCTGTTCCGACATGGTGGACTTTACGCGAAGAGAGCAAATTTCCAGATCGATTCATTCCCTTCTGTACAGTTGCGCCGCTTGTCGCAGAGCAGTTCGGTGAGGATACCATTAGAGAACGACTTGAAACGTATGTCTCCATGGGGGCACGAGGTGTTGGGGAGTTGAAAGCACCGGTGCCGTTCGATGATAACCGGGTCCAAACCGTCTATGAGACGTGTGCAGAACTCGATCTGCCAGTCCTCTTCCATATGGACGGTGTAAATCTAACTGACGAGGTCGGCTTGCCGCGTACTGAAGCGATGCTCCAAGCCTATCCCAACGTTGATTTCATCGGGCATGGGGCTGGCTGGTGGGCCTCGATTTCTGGCGATCTTGATTCGGTAGCGACGGTGTGGCCAGAAGGGCCAGTTACATCAGGTGGGGCTATTCCGCGATTATTAGCGGAGTATGATAACCTCTCTGGCGATCTGTCCGGCGGGTCTGGATGGAACGCGCTTACTCGTGATCTCGCGTTTGGGCAAGAGTTTCTAAACGAATACGCTGACAGCCTCCTCTTTGGCACAGATAAGCTCGCGCCTGAGCAAAATGTCGGTCAGTTCAATATTTTTCGTGAATTTGACCTCGCTCCCGACCAGTGGGCACAGATCAGATATCAAAATCTCCAAGACCTACTGTAATATCCCCCACGGAGGCACTGTCTAGTTGAGCCAGTTTGAGAAGTGAGCAGGTCGTTGAGTTTCTTGGGCAAGATGTTCGCAGACCTGCTCAGCGAGAGCTATGCAGCGGATTTAGAAGAATCTTGGGAGAATGAGCGGACGGCGACGCCCGTCAGGGCGTTCGCCGTCCACCTCCATCAGACCGGTTGTTCTCTTCGGGAGACAACAACAATTCTCGCTGAATTAGGCATTGAACGCTCACATGGAGCGGTCTGGAATTGGGTACATCGGTTAGCTGACAGCGGCTGCGACCCGCCGACGGCGAAGCCGTCAAGGGTCGCGGTTGACGAGACCGCTGTCAAAATCAACGCCGAATGGTCTTGGTTGTATGCTGCAATAGACATCGAGACAAAGTTGATTCTCGATGTCGCGCTGTTTGGTCGGCACGGCACTGATCCAGCAGCTGCGTTTCTGCATAGACTCACCGAGAAACACGATCTCTCAGAGGCTGAGTTTCTCGTCGATCAGTTCGGCTATCGGACTGCCCTCTCCCGATTAGGACTGAGCGGTCAGATTGACTATACCGACCGAAACCTGATCGAAAAGTGGTTTCATACCCTCAAAATGCGGATCGACCGTTTCCATAACTCGTGGGTTGGCAGTCGGGCGAGCGTCCGCGAGTGGCTTGAACAGTTTATGCACTACTACAACTGTCAGAGACCGCACCAAGCTCTCGATGGAAAGACGCCGGTCGAGGAAGTGCAGAACTAGACAGTGCCGACACTCCTTGTTCATCAAACCAAGGATGTTCTGCGTCCACTGAAACAATTATGGTGGGCGTTAACAGAGTCCATATTATGCGTATACGAAGGCGAAGTTCCTCGCTCTGGGTGGTTGGACTGACAGGAATGATCGGCGAGGGAATAAGGGGGACTACTGGGCGTGAATGGTTCATTCACGAATTAGACTCACCCGATAAAAACAAATTTGAGTACCAATGGCTGAAAACACTGGAATGAGTCGGCGGCGATTCGTTCGGAACGGTGCAGTCCTTAGTATGGCGGGCGTGTCCCGGGAGCAAGACATCGAGCTCGGGGTAACGGTGATTCCCGAATCCATCGTTGGTCTCTTCTCTCAAGTCCAGGATAATACAGAGTCGACAATTACCGTTGTGTTTAGCGATCCTATCACAGAGAGCGATGCGGACGATCTAACCGACGATCCCGAGGAGGTGCTGTCATTTCAGGATCGGCCAAATGACACCATAAATATTCGGTTCACTGCGAACGAAATCAATTACGATGTCGATGCGGCGCCGGTTAACATTGATCCCGACTACGCGATGAGTTCCGACCTGAGAGTGCCTCTCAGCTTCGAATGGGCTGGAGGAACATGGTTCGACATTCGACCACTGCTTGTTGAACGGCCCGTCGAGGGCGGTGCGCCAGCAGTAGAGGGGGAGTTTGATAATCGCCAGCGATTCTGGGTGACGTTCCCGACTGGATATACGTACCGGCTGCCCAAGGCTCAGCGACAGGCCAACTACTATGACGGCGCGTTCTTCGAATATGCGGGCAGCACTGATCGTTCAATTCCACGGTTGCCGCACTTCGATCATCCATCTGTAACCGCACTCGCAGCCAGCGCCGAGTTTCGTCATAATCTACTGGGCGAGGCCGCCGTCGACGGCGTTCGATTAACCCGTGCGCTCGATCCCGACTGGTACATTGAAACAGCGCTAGAGGAACTAGTCGATGGACTCAACGACATATATGCATGGCTCGTCGGCGCCAGCGTCAGTCAGTTCGTTCCGATGGAGAAACTTCTCGGGCCGGAGGTAGCGGCAGCATTGAATCTAAAAGATATTCTGGATACCCTCGATACCGATCTTGAGAACTTCGAGGCAGGATTGGAAGGACTCTCGGGTGCAACGGAAGTGATTGTGGGTTTTGATCGGCGCCAGTGGATGGAGGTCGCAAACGAGACACTCATTGATCTTGGCTGGCTGAGCGATGAGGAGCTCCACCACCGCAATCCTGCGTTGGCACTGGCGCACGCCCCTGAAGATGTGTCCCCCAACGATGTCGTGTATCCTGATGATTCGATGGTAAAACGGGTTGATGAATATCGCGAAATTCTCGAAAAACAGCGTTCAGTGCTTACCGATCTCCTTGATCCCAGGAGTGACTTCAAAGCAACGAGGGACGCATTTGTAGACGTGGGGGACGAACATGATGACGATGAGTTGGGCCAAGATGACTATTGGGGAGCCCTCCATTCGTTTACTGAGACGCTTTTCACCCAGTACCTTGACCGGGTTAACAAGGACCTCGAGTTGCTCGCCGACCTTGAGACAGCGCTGGAAGAGGCCGAGGAAGCGATTCGCGCAAAAGTCACTGATCGCGAACGCACCATTCAACCGGGAACGCGACTCCTATTCGAGGCTGACATCGAAGACGTGGATAGCGACTGGGCTGTAGAGTGGAAGATTGATGGAGAACAAGTATCTTATACCGCTCATTGGCATGCCTTGACGGCAGATTATTACCAGTATGTTGAGAAGTATGAGGCTGATTACTTCTATCACACATTTGACTCAATTGGGGTATACGAAGTCACAGCATCCGTCTTTTATGATGTTGATGTTGGTCGCCAATCTCCTAACCACAACCCGGCCGACACAGAGCGGTGGACGGTCAATATCACCCCTGACGGCAAGACTCAACCATCTGTGGTGGCTGCTGATCCGGATCCCAATGAACCAATCATAGTCGGCCGCAGTGAGCCCTTTGAGGTCAGTTTAGATATTACCTCACCGGATAGTAATCTGGATCGCGCCGTTTGGTGGCTCAGTCAGGCGGATATCATTCTTGGATTCCACGATCTTGAAGGTAATGAAGATACAGTAACGCTATCGATTGATGAAGGGGAAGGATGCCATACCTGCAGGATTAGTCCGTGGATTATTACCGAGGACGGCCTGCTCATGTGGCCAGATTCTTGGGAAATCGACCACATGGCTGATTGAACAATAGAGCTGACGATCACCGACACGAACACGCCGATTGATGCAGGCGAATTCCTGGAAGTGACGGCCGAGATCGAGAACACCGGCAATGAGACCACTTCTCAGGAAATCGACTTTATCGTTGGACACGATCCCGAACGACTTGACTCTGAGATCGTCTCAGTTGACCCTGGTGACACTGAAACGATTACTCTATAGTAGGAGTTAGAAATAACTGCTCATCTTTGGTACAGAGAGCTGATTAAGTGCGGTATCGATCGCCGTTGTTAACTCGCCAAGTGAGTCAAAAACCGATTGCTGAGAGCCGTTTGGAGCTGTCGCCAGCACTCTTCGACCGGATTGAGTTCAGGAGAGTACGCCGGTAACGTGACGAAGGCGAGGTCGTCACGGGCCGCCAGGTCCGTGACGGCCGATGCCTGGAAATACGGCGCTCCATCGAGCACGATGATTAGATCTTCTTCGAATTCTTTGCATAACGCGAGAATGAAATGTTTCGCGTGATCGGCAGTGACGTACTCGGTGAATCGTGAGAAGAAGCACTCGCCGTCTTCGGTGATCGCGCCGAGCAGACACGTCCAGTCGCGTTGGCCAGAAAGTTCGACGCTCGGCCGCGTGCCGCGCGGAAACCACGCGGCACGCGGCTCAACCTGGACGGATTTCTTGGTCTGATCGATGCAGACTACTGTGGCGTCCATCTCCGCTCGCTTTTTTTGAGTTCGTCACGGAACTCTTCTGTGTCGGATTCCTCGGCTTCGTCGGCTGTGCGGCGCGGTTTTTGGTAACTCAATCCAGCTTCTTTGAGCAACCGCCGGCAACTCGGATAGGAGTACTCGACGCCGTAGGTTTCTTCAAGAAACTCCTGGACGAGCGCCGGCGTCCATGCCGGCGCGTCGATCCCGACTTCCTCGGGAGGTTCGTGAACGGTTTGTTCAAACTCTTCTTGCTGTGTTTCTGAGAGCTTTCGTTTTCTCCCGGATCGGTGAGCATCAGAGACAGCTTGCTCAAGCGGTTCGTCCGTATCGAGTCGCATGAGCCAACTGTAGATCGTCCTTCGACCAGTGTCGTGCCACTCTGCAAGTTCGGTCTGTGTCACGCCGTTCTTGTACGCAATCGCCGCTAACAACCGTTGTGTCGGCTTGTTTCCCTCAACCTTGTCAAGGGCGTCTTGGAGTTCTTCAACGGAAATCTCGTCGAGATGGTCCATTGTCTACAGTAACAATCTACGGGCGAAAATTCTAACGGTTACTATAGACGGTGCCCCCACGGAATACTTGTCCAATGGATGTCTTGTGTACTTTGATCCCATCCCCATATTTTTATTTCCGCTACTATCGTTCTCATATACTAACACCCTGGTTTTATCCTCAAGATCGGGGTAGCCAATCATGGAGGTATGACAATGAGGGGCACACGACTGATCATCGGAGTCCTGTGCGTTGGGCTCCTTGCGGCCGCATCGGGTACAGCAACCACGCAACACCCTACCCAGCAACCGACACTGCAAACCGGAGACTTGGCAGATACCTGTGAGAACGCAACAGTGATAGAATCAGGAGTGTACAATGGGACGCTCTCACCGGGTGACACTGATGTGTTCCGTGTCGAGGCAATTGGTGAAGGCAGCTATATCGCGTTCAACCTCTCGTTCGAAGGTGGTGCAGACGCGATCGAGATGGAAGCATACGAAAACGAAGACGAATATGCCGCCGCGATATTCGGTAGTTCCCATCGATCCTGATTGCTGACTCGATTTTTAGAAGGACTGAAAGAGATCAGACCGAGTGATTCCCTGCGGCACGCTCAGACGGCGATCTCACGACAGTGAGAGAGCCGTCGCGCCAGACACGATGCGAGGCCGTCGCTCCGGTATAGGGTTGCCGCTGGACGCGGGCGATCTCAGCCCGCGTCCAGCTGGCTATAGGTCGCCGGAATCCCGGTACAGTTCGTCGGTGCTTCCCATTTCCGCCGTAACGTGTCGTCGAGTGCGTGATCAATCCACTCGCGGAAGACCTCGAACCGGAACCAGACAGGCAGTGCTCGCCCGCCGCGCTGCGGCGTGGCGAGCACGCCCCACCGAACGATCACCCAGAGATTCCGCAACAGGAAGCTCACCAGAACGAACAACAGCCGCACGACTGGATCAGTCGTGCTGGTTCGTGCACGCGCTTCACGTATCGTTCGGAAAGCTGTCTCGATCGCTGAGCGCTTCTGGTAGAGTGCTTCGACATCTTTCGGCGTGCGATCGGTCAGATCGCACGCCACGTACGCCCGAACGAGCAAGCCGTGTTTACCTCGATTGCCCTGCTGGTAGGAGACACAGACCGCGAGCGGGAAGCGTAGTTCCCGCTCGCTCCCCTCGTACATCACGTACTCCGTCCAGTAGGACACCGTCGTGTCGAGTTTCTCTGCCATCTGTTTTCCGCGCCGCACGACTGGAAGAGCGACTGATGCGACTGCATTCAGTCGCTCGATCGACGTTCCGTCGTAGAACCCACGGTCGGCAAGAACGCCAGCGACATCAAAGGGGAGGGCCGCGACGTGGTCGAGCACTCGCTCGACCGCGTCGCTCTTCGGTTCATCACCACGAACGGGTGTGACTGCGACGACCAGTGGTTTGGCCCGACAAAGAACAAATCCAGCAAGGTAGCGATGGCACTGGGAGGTGCCATCGCGAGGCTTCGTGTGACAGATTACACCAGGTTCAGCGTGTGGACAGCCATGATAATGGATATCGACGAAGTCGAGGCAGATGATCCTCGGCCCAGCGCCGAGGATCATCGCCGCCTGCTGACAGAGAAGGCGGTTAGCGATTGCTTCGAGTTCAGCAGGCGGGACCGTGTGAAGTTGGGCAAGCGTGTAGTCATCGGAGTACGTTCCACGAGTGGTGTCAGTGACAGCCTTGATGGATTTCTGATCGACAGCGGCCTGGAGGAGCGTCTGTCGGATAATCCCGGAGTCGAAGCCGCAGCCTTCGACTCCGGGGATCGGGATCTCAGAGAGGAGATCAAGCGCTAAGGTTTCAAGGTCAGAGGCCGTAAGAACGGTGTCTGGATGGTAGAGGCACTTCATACACCCATTCAGACGCTTCCTGAGAATCTAACCTCATCAGTCTCGACTAACTTCTGATTCGATGGGAACTACCGATATTCACCGGACCAGATGGGAGCAATTTCGAAGAAAACGTTGGTGAGGCACACTTCGCTGAAGACGAATACGACGATGATATTACAAGGAAAATAATCCTTCCGCAACAAGAAGACGATTCAGCAGTCTACAGCTTCCGCCTGTATGCAGAAGACAATCAGCCGCTCTGCATCGGTTTCCACACGCGCGGCCCAGAAGCATCCGGATGGCAACTTGGGATGACAACGCAAGACCCAGAAGCACCACCAATCGCCTGTTCAGAATCCCAAGACGCTGAACTCACAACAAACGGCTAGTGCACCGTCACAGACATCATCCCGCTCTTCTAGTAACTAGAGGGGCTATTTTTCCCGGCCATAGCATCTATCTCAACCATATATATCTAGCTTATACCATAGCCAAGCGCACGGGATCCTCGAGTGCATCGATTAGTTCGCCGATTGCATCGCAGAGCCGTCCTGGGTCCTCGAAACCACTGGGGGAAACTCAGTACCGGACATACATGGCTGTGTACGGCAATGCTTTTCACGGACTGGCGGACGGACACGTGAGCGACCCCAACAAGCCAGTGGTTGCCGCTCGGATAGCGCGACATAGCGGTTGTGATGACAGTTAGTTACATCACCACAATCCCCACACTCAATTGGCAGCGGATTCAAACGGCTCGCAGCCATACGGCCATCTGTCGCGTACTCCGCGGCACGACACACCCCCGAGCTCCACCCACATTCCCGCGAGCGGGCGTTTTCTACTCTCCCGTGCCGCTCGCGGTGTTTCAGCACACCTCGTTTCGAGTGAGTTGGAGGCACGGCCACGAAGCCTATACCGTATAGGACCACTATCGAAACTGTCGCGTTCTGCCACGGCGCGACAGTCTGATCCGATCATCCCGCTGAATCAGTCGTCGTCCGGCGTCGGTCGTTGCCCGCTCCTCGCCGGACGCTGTTTCCTCGTGCCACTCCCGGCACTTCATCCGGGGTTTTGACGGTTCTCGCGAGACACACCGTGTACCGAGTGAAACACGAAATTGATGCTCGGGAGAGCCCACGTCTTGAGTATCGCGTTGCCACGGCGCGGTATGTTGGATATCATCAGTATCTCAGTTACCCCGTGAGCATCTCGCTTTCTCGTGAACCACATTCGACGCTATGCTCACAAGGGTCAACTATCGAGACGACAGTCGTGAGTGATAGGAGGGCGGCATAGAGGGGATTGCCGCCCCAGTCTCACGAGCAGAGCACCGTTTACCGAACGTGGCGGAAACATTCGTGGACTCACAATTGCTCTTGAGATTCTGGCGGTAGAATGCACTGGTTGTTCCTCCAGGAACCAACGCCACGACACTCCTGAATTCGTAGCTCAGTTCTCAGCAGCCCTACGCACAGATCCATTTGTATGACGAAATGAAATATACCCTGTGACGGGACAGCTAGCCATACTAGAGAATCGAACCGTTTGCTGTCTCAGCAGCCGCAGTGACAGTATCACTGCGGTCGTTGAGACGTCCATGAATTGCCACAACGACACCGCTGACTCTCATCGCACATATCACCATGGGATTAGATAACTACTGGACACCAAATGGTGCCGCCTGGGACAGCGAGCCAACCATCGCTATCGACTTTGAGCCACCGCTTCAGCTCGGTCCCTCCGGAGACCTCTTCGATGACGGCTGGTTCCGCGGCAAGAGATACAATCCGCTCGTAGAGACACTGACCGGGATATCGCTTTACACCAAGATAATCCATAATCACACCGTGCACGAGATGGCGGACACGCTGGCCGCCGTGACCTACAAGGAAGCTATAGATCAGTATCAGAGGGCGCCGGTGGCCACAGGCACCCCCAATCCCGACATCACCCGAAGAGAATACACGGATCTCCAGCGTATGTTCTGCGCCTATGCTGACGCAGGCGCCCAACTCGAGGCGTGGTACTAACGGTCCCAAAACTCACAGATATATTAGATAGAACAGTTTAATTATCTTCTTGGAGCGATGGTCGTTTTGACACTCCGAAACGCCGTCTTCGCACCTGTTGATCGTCCAGTTGGCACGGACGTTCGGTCGGCCACTCTGTCGGAGTCGGAGACACCGACTGTCACTGGCCCTATCTTTGTACTGTTTCCCGTCGAACGAGCGTTCAATGCCGATCACACCAACGTGGGCCGTTCTAGCCGTGACGGTGCTCGTCGTGCTAGGAGTCGTCTGGCACACAGAGGGACGGGAGCGCTGGCGATCGCTCGTCGCGGACCGATTCGTCTACGGCGTGCCGTGGGAAACTATCGTTACAGTCGCGTCATCGTCGCATTCTACGTGCTGATCCAAAGTAATGTCCATCACATGAGTGAGCCTGTGGCGGTGTCGTTCATTACGTGGTAGTACTTTTATCTGCGAGGGTTACTCATAGCAGAAATCGCCCACAGTTCGCTCAACCACTCGTAGCAAACATGGCCGGAACGCTCGCGTTCGCGCCGACCGCCGAGTATGCGCGGAACCATTATCCGCCATCGGACCGCTCCAGCGATGGCGGTACGGCCCTAAGGGAGACCGACTTTCCACTAGATGCTACTCCACGATCGGCTGTCCGACTCTACTCTGTTTCTCGGGCACACACTCGCGCTCAGGTCTGTGCTTATCAAACGGGGGCGGATAGCTGAATGGAAATCATTTCTATATGTACTTCGTCTCGTTCACTCTACCCACGATGGATGATCGGGAGAGTACAGAGGATGTGTCCATCCGCTGTACCGAATGCGGTGCTGTCTATCCGGCGTTTCGACTTCCAGATGGGACACTGACACGGGCCAGCAACAGGCCATCTTGCCGATGCGGAAGCAACTCATTTGTCGAACTAACGAAGGAGGACTGAACAGTATAGCAGTAGCGATGGTGTTCAGATAAGGTTGAAGGAGTGAGGTGTGGTGTTTTCAAAGTAATTCATGCCCGAAAAAGCATGCCTCAGTTCGGGGGATGTTTTCGAAGTCACAGCTGACGTGCAGAATGTTTGGGCCACGGAAGCGACGCAAGAGGTGAGTTTCGAGGTACAACATGAGGGAACCACGGTCAACACGGACTCTCGCTCGGTAACGCTCAACGGGGGAGAGATGACGACTGTCATGTTCACGTCTGAACTCCCGTCAGACAGTCCGACTGGCGACTTTCTTGTCTTCGTTGAAACAGACGATGAGGGAAGCGGGGGAGAAGTGACTGTGGCCGCACGTGATGACTGAGGACATCACCAATTCAACTCGAGAGTGGAGTCGTGTTCGGGAAAGGATAGCCCACTGATTCGTCACAAGAACCGTGCATCAACAGGTATCGGATGCATGAATGCCTCGGACAGTGTGATCACATACAGGTCGGATCGTATGGTACGTAGGATCACCCGACGAGCTCTCGACTTCCCAGAGGATGGCTGACGTGACTGCCCCAGTCGTGTTCACGGCAAGCACTTCGAACGCCCCGTAATACAGTTCGAGGTCGATATCGTGGAGCAGTGCTACATCGTGAACGCCTGTAATTTTTGAGTCGCCGAGGTAGACATCACCGAACCGATACCGCCAGTACACCCGTGCGAGTTCTCCATCCCAGTCAAGTACGTTCGCTTCGAGCGAGAACAGGTCGTCGCCAATCGTCATGGGTGCGACGGGGGAGTGGGGCCCAACTTGCGGTGCTCGATTCCCGTCATCGCGAACGGTTACGTTCCATGTCACTCGGTTCTCCACGGGATATCAGGCGTGTCACGGGTATTCTTTTGTGCCGGAAGCAAGGCTCCTTCCACAGTATACGTGCCCGGTTCCTCGAACGTGTGATGGAAATAATCACGGTTGGCTGGGAACATTGATCGTTCGATCGGGTCTGGATCAAAGAAACTGTCCGTGATGAGTGTGCCGTCAACCCACCATTCAGACCTGAGTGAGCGTGTCTGATCATACATTGAATCATCGAGTTCAAAGTGAACCGTCGTTCCGGGCGTAACGGTCGGGTTGTACATCTCTGGGAAGACGCGCCTGAACGGAGGGCCAGTAATCTCGGTTCTGGGGATCGGCTTACCGTTCCGTTTGAAAATTGCGGGTCCGAGTGTCAAGATGGTCTCGAGTTCGCCTGTGTACCGGTATGTATCCGTGTCGGGGGTTATCCCGACCGCGTCGAGGGCAGTCGTGCCATCACTGACAGCCTCGGTATCAGTGGTTGGGACGATTGTGCCCGTTGTTGTGACGGTGTAGGGAGCCCACTCGAATGTCTTTTCTTTCTTCGTGACGGTGAGCGTGTGGTCAAACGACTCTGGTCGGTCGTCGATTGAAGACTGGCCATCAACTGCGAGAATCGTGTCTGGGGTTGTTGACTGTGCATCGACCGAGATGGATGCGTCGCCGTCCACCAGTACACGCACCAAGGTGCCTGTATATGTGAGTGTCACTGAGTCACCCGGACTGAGTATCCCAAGAACTGTCAAATCAGTCGTAAGCGTTTGGGAGCCGAGTGGCGGACGAATTGACCCGGTCACCGATGCCGTATAAGCTGCTCGTCCAAATTCATCCTCTCTCAATTCGATGACGAGTGTCGACGACGATTCTTGGGTGACTGCTGACGCGATCTGTCTGATTACTCCAAGTGAGAAGGCGGCGCTCGTTGTACTGAGGAATGTTCGCCGAGAGAAATGGTTGGAACGCACATGTCTCACTGGAGTGTCTGGCTGGGTGGTGTCAATTGTGTGCCGTTGACCCATATGAGGCACACATTGATCACTGACTAAAATGGTACCACGTGCCAGCCTGTGACTACTTCTCTCTCGTCTTTATTTCTATTTCCAGTACCAACTAGATTGTACTAGCGTTCGATCCACGTCGATGTTTCCAAACAACCGGGATTACTTCCGCTACAAATTTGAGAATCCAGGTACGTATACCGCCCCGGGCGCTCTCACCCATAGCTCCGAGAATATGACTACTGGGAGAGAACGTCCTCCGTCGCGATGATGGAACCGGCCAATTTTAAAAATCGGATGACGACCATCGATAATGTTCCGTACCAGTACCGAGCTATTAGAGAAGTTCATGAAACGGTAACGCGTGAGAATCCTGTCTCCTTTGTCTTCGCCGAAGATGTGCATAGCCGCACTCTCACCCTCGAATTCCTGTCCTGTACTTAGTGGATATCACGCCGCCTTTCGTGACTGTGGATTCCCGAGATGGCCGCAGTGAGATGAGCCAGTGCGGACTGAGTAGCTGACTCGTTCGAGTCCGTCTCATTCGCGTCGGACTCGTGTGTCTCTGGTGGACCGATATCAGGCGGTCCGCCGTCCTCTGGGTCGGGGAACGAAATATCGTCACCGGGAACCTGTTCGACCGTAACTATCCTTCCAGACTCAGTAATCTGGACATCTGGACAGTTCGGATCTTCCGGTAGCTGGATCTGTGATTGGAGATACTCGCGGATATCACGATAGATGTATATACGCTCATCGTCAGTACTCGTTTCGAGAGCAGTAAAGAATTCAGTCACCTTCTCCGCAGGAACAGTCGCTGTCACGGTCGTTTCACCGTGATCATGAAGTTCGACATCAATACGTCCGAGGTGGTGGTGGAAGCGTTCGTAGAAGGATGCACAACCATCGTCATCGCGTTGTTTGCGGGCTGCTGGCACAGCGATAATTGCTGAGACGAGTGTTTCCATGGCAAACGCGAGGACGAGCTCAAGTTCGTACTCGGTGAGCGTTCCCAATGGCCAGTTCTCGTACTGGGCTGCGATCATGTCTGGATGACAGATGAAATACCGGATGCGGTCATAGACGCCGTCTTCTGCTAACTCCATGTCACAGTGGATTGGATACTGTTTCTCAGGATGTCGAGAGAGTGGTCGTCGAGTCGAGGACTGATTTGTAGTATTAGTAGTCGCAGTATTGTTGGTTGTTGAATTATTCACTGTCGTGTTTGGAGTTGCATTCGGAGACAGATTCATGGACGTTGATTCTCTGATTGTCTCCGGCAGTCGGAACTCTGTCTGAATACTCTTCGGATCGTAGATTGGACTGGGGTAGAGGCCGTCCTCAACGAACCCCTCGTTGATGGCCTCGATCCAGTCCTGTTGGACTTCGTGAATAGTCTCAATGAGATCCGGTAGTGTTTCGGTACACCCGCTCTCCCACTCGGTTTCTGTCCGCATACAGCCTGCAAAGGGAACGGTAAGGACACTGAGTTTGCTCAGGAGGACGCGGCGAGACTGCGGTCGTGAGTGCACGTGTATCGATGTTGATTTGGTAGACAGCAGATTCGGTACTCCTGTGGCAGTCTGTTTTCGTCTCTCACTGATGCACTCGACCGGATGGTGGACTGATTCGAGAGGCGAGGGAATCGGAGAGGAACGATGATTGTGTGATATATGTGGTAGTCCACCAATCACCATCTTAGTTCTCCGGACACGTCTCTTAATGGAATTATATACTTGAACACTAGTTTTCTCTCGTTTACATTACCACAAGAATATCGCTGTAAAACTCTGTACCGGACCGGGGAGTGGGAAATAAATAATTTCTGTGTCGGTCGCAACACGGCACCGGTAACAGCGGTCGTAGACTACGGTTCCTTCATCGGCTTCGATCGTGATTGTGCCCATGTTCTGTGGGGTGGTGGCTCTGTCACACCCCGGACGGGGTGATGTTTCTTGTTCTATGTCCTGTCTGTTATCGTGCGTACCTCATGTTCGTCTAAGACCTCACGCAATAAATGGGTTGGAGGGGACCGCTGCTAATGCCATACGATTCGTCTTACCGAGTTCTATCGGTGGTATTGGTTGCAATCCAAGAATATGATAGAGAGATCGCGTATCACGATGGGACGGACGGCACGAACACGAATAGCGCGGAGCTAGCGCAGTGGGTCGCATCATCGTCCGAGTAGCACGGCCTATATACCGGCACCACAATCGACTAAACCGGCGAACTGGGACGCGGCATTCGTCCGGTGTTCGGGTTTCTTCACCGAACGTAGTATATTTATTTCTTAAACTATATTGGTCAGTTTCACACCTGCTTCACAACCTGTCTCGTTTCCTTCTGGAGGTACTTTTACTTTTGCCGCGGACGGGCAGCCCTTTTTGATGACCATGTGGACGACCCACATGCGGAGGGGATGACATGGCGACAACGAACGACGAAGACCAGAGCAAAGACACGATCAGAGATAACACCACGATCCACGACAGAATCGCACGCTACACGGGCGGCAGAGACACGGCCACCGAGATCTGGCCGATGACGGAGACGTGGGTGATCAGCAAGGCCGGGTACATCCGCTATCACAAGCAGTTCAGAGACGCGAAGACCAAATACAGAACCGATGTCGAGATCAAAGGCGCGTCCATCTGTACGCGACATGGACCCGGCGAATTCGTCATCCACAAATCCAGTCACGACGAACTGCTCAGGCAGTCCGATCCTGATCTGCCGAATCACTACCACTACGTCGTGACCCGCCGGGTGGACGGTGAGACCGCGCACATGATCGCGGACACCACCATTCCAGTGACCGAGATGGACCGATTGATCGGCCTCGACGGTGAGTACCAGTGGTCCCGGTACCAGAAATCCGGGCCAGTCCGATGGGCGGCGCACATCCCATGGACCTCGATCCCAGAATTCAGCGAGCGTGAGGAGGAGATCCGGGAGCGTGCCAGCGCCTTCCGCATCGACGTATAGGGGCGCTTACCACCCGTTTTTAGTGGCGACGACCGATGATCTGACGGACTATATGGCCACCATCCACGGTGTCGTCTGACTCTTGCGCCGCCTCGTACGCTTCCACGACCGGCGTGATACGTCGTATCCCCGGGAGGAGCGTCCCCCGAATCCATTGATCCGTCTCAGTCGTCCACTCGTCGATCTCATCTACTCTCTCCTCGAGCACATCGACAGTCGATTCGACGTCTCCGACGCGTGCCTGCACATCGTTGATCCGCGTGCCCATATCCGCTCGAACCATATCCATCTCGTCACGCATCTCCCCCTTTGCTTGCTCCAGATCGTCATGTGTCGCTAGCTGGCTGATCGACGTTTCGAGGTCGGTGACGCGAGTCTCGATCTGCTCGAAGTCGGACTGGACGTGCGGTGTTTCATTCTGGGCGTCAATGTCGTCCAGACGTGACTTCATTCTGTCCTGCTGTTCCTCGAGCGATTCACGCACATCGCTTAATTCCTGACGTAACTGATGCACTTCCTCGCGCAAATCGTCGGTATCCATCTCGGCCGTCGCGAGCGCTGCTTCATGCTCGGCGACAAATTCCTCCCCGTCGGATGTGAGCATCGCGACCCGCGGCGGCTTCCGCGCCGAGCCATCCGGATCCACCTTGTCGATACGGGTCTGAATCAGCCCCTTATCCTCAAGCGAGTCGAATACGCGGAGTACCTTGCGTTGATAGCCGATGCTGTCACATGCTTGTCTGACAGTGGTGCTTTTCGCCAAATCACCGCCCTCATGGAGGTAGAGCAGTGCTTCTCGCTCTGCATCACTGAGTTCTATCTCACCTCCGTCAAACGCAAATCTATTACTCATCTTATATTAAGATCATCAGTAGTAGCGTATAATCCCCACGACAGACCGCCTCGACACTGTCGCGCGACACATCCCACGCACCCCATGCGCCGTCAATATCTAGACCCACCAACCCCCTGGTAACGTCGATCTGAGCTGAATGCCACGTCTCGATTTCAAAACCTAACACTGGCTATAGTAGGAGTTAGAAATAACTGCTCATCTTTGGTACAGAGAGCTGATTAAGTGCGGTATCGATCGCCGTTGTTAACTCGCCAAGTGAGTCAAAAAACCGATTGCTGAGAGCCGTTTGGAGCTGTCGCCAGCACTCTTCGACCGGATTGAGTTCAGGAGAGTACGCCGGTAACGTGACGAAGGCGAGGTCGTCACGGGCCGCCAGGTCCGTGACGGCCGATGCCTGGAAATACGGCGCTCCATCGAGTACGATGATTAGATCTTCTTCGAATTCTTTGCATAACGCGAGAATGAAATGTTTCGTGTGATCGGCAGTGACGTACTCGGTGAATCGTGAGAAGAAGCACTCGCCGTCTTCGGTGATCGCGCCGAGCAGACACGTCCAGTCGCGTTGGCCAGAAAGTTCGACGCTCGGCCGCGTGCCGCGCGGAAACCACGCGGCACGCGGCTCAACCTGGACGGATTTCTTGGTCTGATCGATGCAGACTACTGTAGCGTCCATCTCCGCTCGCTTTTTTTGAGTTCGTCACGGAACTCTTCTGTGTCGGATCCCTCGGCTTCGGCGGCTGTGCGGCGCGGTTTTTGGTAACTCAATCCAGCTTCTTTGAGCAACCGCCGGCAACTCGGATAGGAGTACTCGACGCCGTAGGTTTCTTCAAGAAACTCCTGGACGAGCGCCGGCGTCCATGCCGGCGCGTCGATCCCGACTTCCTCGGGAGGTTCGTGAACGGTTTGTTCAAACTCTTCTTGCTGTGTTTCTGAGAGCTTTCGTTTTCTCCCGGATCGGTGAGCATCAGAGACGGCTTGCTCAAGCGGTTCGTCCGTATTGAGTCGCATGAGCCAACTGTAGATCGTCCTTCGACCAGTGTCGTGCCACTCTGCAAGTTCGGTCTGTGTCACGCCGTTCTTGTACGCAATCGCCGCTAACAACCGTTGTGTCGGCTTGTTTCCCTTAACCTTGTCAAGGGCGTCTTGGAGTTCTTCAACGGAAATCTCGTCGAGATGGTCCATTGTCTACAGTAACAATCTACGGGCGAAAAATTCTAACGGTTACTATAGCCGTGCGACGGCAGAACCCGCTCTACGTTAGCGACCGTCGGCTCGAATAGCATTTTCTTGTCCCCATTCACACACATCTATCAATAGCACATCACTTAAATCCCCAAACTAAGCTGTATTTCCAAGGGAAGTCAATTTCTGGTGAATTACACCAGTGACTACATATGTCACTCCACAATATCCGATCATTCTCCGCCATTCTATTCAACTGTGGTAATAGTGAAAATTTCACGAATGTGAGGTTTTGAAACACGAAAGGGTGGTGTGGATTCCGTTCGATGGACTAGATATGACGCGAGCGGAACGGGTGGTTGACCGACTTGGGATGCTTTACGAGGACGGGCTTGACGCAGATGATTTCATGCTATTCGCGCCGGATGTAGCGTCTTTACAGGGTGTAGATCAGACTAATATGTACTGGCGAAAACCATCCACGATGGAAAGGGGGCTATAAACGATATTATGGGCCAAACTGGCGGAAACAGCGAAAGAGAGCCTTGGAACGCGATGAATTCGAGTGCCGAATCTGCTTACTTGATAGACAGGGCCACAACCAAAAGTACGGATCTGACCCAGTAGTTCATCATATAACCCGATTCGGTGATTTTGAAAGCTATGAGGAAGCGAACATATTAGACAACCTCATCACTCTTTGCAAACGCTGTCACGGCCTTATAGAAGGTGGGCGAATCGAGTTGCCTGATGAATAGCCCGGACAACTGTTACAGAGGATAAGACCGCGGCTGACCGTTCTCACAGCACTATTATTAATACAGTTGAAGCGTCACTTTAGATGTATCCATGCCCTTCCGGGCCATCTACGATGGGGAGATCGTCGCACCTGCATCGGTCCCGGACCACGAGTCCGTCAAATGTCCCGAATGCGGATACTCGATGCACACTCGGAATCCGGACGGGGTAGCACGGCATTTCGTTCACTCTAACTCCGGGTCGGGAGGGGGCTGCTCGATGGCCGGGACCGGTGAGTCGGACACCCACGCTCGTTGCGTCGCCCTTGCTGCCGAAGCCCTTGCCGACCGGTTCGGCTCACAGCCAACCCAGTGCGGGATTGAAAAGCGAGTCGAGCTCGAGGACAGCTATCTCGGCCACGACTATCGGCGTGCAGACGCACTACTCGAGTTCGAATCTGAAAATCCCTACTTCGGGCACGGGATCGTGATTGAGGTTCAGCACAAGAATCACGAGAAGAACATCGATGCGGCAACGTACGACTATCTCAAAGCGGGCTACTCGATCGCGTGGCTATCGACGAGTGACTTCGGGACGGAGTCCTTAGATTGCGATATCGTCGGAGAGACGTTCCAATCCACTGGTGGGGGCTGCTATAGTCCGCGTGAGAAAAACCCTCTATATCTGGTAAAGTGTGAACAATACCGGTATGAGGGAGAGCATATCTGGATCGAGATTCCCACGTCTGTCTTGGACGACACCGACGAGTACGAACTGTGCGTCAGTCGGGGGTGTGACCTTCGACGGCGATATGACGAGGAGACAGACAGCTACGAATACGATATCAACTCTGGTCTGCCGTCGTATTTCCGACCGAAACTGCTCCGGAAAGCCATCATCAGGGAAAGTTCGTTTGAAGACCTCGATGATTGGCTTAGCCAAATGTACCACATCTCCCCGATAGAGAAAATTATCGCTTTCCGTCCAGAGATAGAGTACTGCCGCGGCCCGAAAGGGTTCCACGAGTGGAAGACTCCGGAGACGGTACGGTCGAACAGAATTGGTGATCCGACGATCGAACTCAGAGAGTGCCGGTACTGTCCAGTGCATCTCTTGACAGACTTTCGTGGACGGCGTCAAGATCGAACGCATATCTTCTTTGGTGGCCCGCCTGATCCGGACGTGAATCTGAGTGAAATTGAGAAGAACCCTGAGAGGTGCAACCATCGCAGTCACAATCCGGAAATGTGGGTTGAGTACTGCCCCGAATGCGGCGATACGGATCCGTCGTAGAGACTATCGGTCGTCTACAGCCAGCCACTCGAGTGCTGCACTGAGCGCTTGTCCGTTCGTTGCGACGCGGTCGACCTCCGAGATGATCTGGAAGCCGTTGATCGGCCCGGCCCAGAGGACGAACTCGAGGGAGCGATAGAACCGCTGATACAGCAGTGAGTGCGCGAAAATTTGGGCGTTTCAGCGGTTGGCGCGGGTAACGGGGTTGCCGGGTACCCTACGGTAGGTGCCCCTAAGGGGGCAGGGCAATCGCGCGGCGCGCAGAGCGCGCGCCGCGCTCGCGAAAATTGAGTCGACCGATACAAGACGCCACAGCGGCGCTCCCCCTCTGGTAGGGTGTAGTAGGACCTCGCTAACTGTGATTAACAGATATGCCTACGAGGGTTTATCAGTGAAGCCACAGCCAAACGTGAGCGTCATGCGACACTCACAAGACGACCTACTGATCGTTTACGCACTGTCGTTACTTGCGCACGAGCACAAAGGAACTCAGAAAGAAGACTGGGACTGAACCTTGCAGCCGAGATCGCGAATCAGCAGGGGCTCGTAGTAAGCGAAGCAATTCGCCAACTTGAGTGAGCTACCACCTGATGTCATTGAGTTGGTTAGCAGAGAATATAAGTGTCTGACAGAAACCTATCTTCGGGATGTTCTGTGTCTTCAGCAGCCTTTTCTTCTGGATATTTTACTACTTTAAACCGATTGGGCTGCTTCTCGAGCAAGTATCCCTCGTCGACGAAATTTCGGACTTTAGTTTTCGTTTCAAATTTCAACAAACCTTCTTCTTGTGCAACTTGCTTTATTTCATCCATATGGGCTCCTTCTTCGTTTGTTTGTAGGTCTTCTACTATTGGAATAACATGATGTTCGGAATCGGGATTAGAGTATACTTCAAGAGGAGAACCCTCTCCACTCCGTGCGGTCATATCCCTGAGCTGATCTAGAATTTGTTTCTGCATTTTTTCGCACTTTGAGAGTCGCCGATCCATTACGTTCATTCGTCGTTCAAACTCGTTTTCTGTAACGAAATCGTCCTCGTTGCTGCCACTCATATTGAAAAGATTGATACTCAGGATATATTATTGTCTGGTGCGGTTGAGGGATCAGATAAGGGCCATTCGCAGTTGTCGCGGTCGCCGTTCTGTTTGCTCTGTGGCTAAGGCCAAGGTCCCAAACTAACCGCCCCGCTTCAGCACAGCTTCAGCGGAAGCGAGAGAGAAGATGTTGATCGACCCGATCACAGCCAGGGCAGAGGAAAGATATAGCTCGCCAATTTAGTCCAATACCTTTGGTATTATAGTGGAATAGAGGAGTGGTAATATCAGAATGAATGTCTCAGATATTTCTACAGTACTAGAAAAGGAGACAGAAGTTGGGTTGCTAATAGTCCCTGCAACATTATTTTACATATTCCACTTGGTTGGTTCCCAAATCCATTTGTTGTTAGGCTTTGCTTCTATGTTTCTTCCTTCAATAGCGATGGTTTTACAATATCATGATGATGGAGAAGCGGCGAATCAATTTGATGAAGAACTATCTACATTAGAAAAATTCACCGCAATAGTATCTATAAGTTATGGAGTTACTTACGCCTTTAGCATGTACTCACTATATCGAAATCCCAATCATAATGATTTACTTGGTGTATTATTATTTTCAATTCTTGTCTACCTGTCTGTATTTGCCATTTCATTCCTGATTTGTAGATGGTGTATTGAAAAGACGGATAGTGAAGGGAGACAGAGGGGAAGGAGAAAGAGGATAAGAAATAGAACTATACCCGTGGGGTTGCACGTCGACAAATCCCGTTCCTCGAATATGCACACGAGACGCGAACTCTCGTGTGCAGATCTCAAGTCGATCAATCGTTCGAACCACTGTTCGTTTCTGGATAGCCAACACGTTCCGCCGATTTTAGACCGAAATGGGCTATTCAGTGAGTCGAAAAACGAGGATTTCGGGGCTCGTGTGTACGACCATGCAGATCGGAACCGACGGCGACTACGCATATCTATGAGATGCGATCGACTGTGGAACTGACTTCTACGGCTGCAACAAGACGAAAGTCGTGGTGAGTGCCTGCGACGGCGTCCCGAAGTTTGTTCAGGCTCTCGCCAAGTCCTCAAGCGCGACGACCTCACACTCGAGCAGCGCCGGGAGATCGCTGAGAGCTGTCGACACGAGCGGTGACCGTCGAGGCAATACCGAGATCGCACCGAGACTGAGTGAGAGCTTCCTCTCAGCACTGGCTGCGGGATCTGAGTAAGTGTCGTGCAAAGAGATCCGATGTCTCGAGAAACACCGGTCTCTGACCGGTGTTAGAGTGGTGTTTATCACCCCAGAAGCGGTGAAGGGGCTGATCAGTTGTCCTCTTCGGAGTTATCGATGGCAACGAGAGACATTTACACGACTACGATTGACGAAGGCGTCCAGACGGCTACGACGAACTGTCCAGACTGTGGCGGCAGCGTTCGAACGACTGACCGCGAGACAATTTGTGAGGACTGTGGACGTATCCTTGAGGACACCCACTTAGACCGAGGACCAGACTGGGGTCGACATGACGAGCAAGGGTCCAAGAGGCGGACTGGCGCACCACTGACACCGACGCGTCATGATCGAGGCCTATCCACCGAAATTGGCTACAAGACGGATGGAAACGGAAACACCCTCTCGAGCACAAAGCGACGACAACTGAATCGACTGCGTCGCGAACAGTCCCGTGCACAGTGGCAATCGAAAGCAGACCGGAACCTCGCCTATGGACTCAGTGAAGTGCGGCGGATCGTCGCGAGTCTCGGTCTCGCATCGAGTATCCATGATCAGGCGTGTGCGCTCTTCCGACGTGCCCAATCCGAACAACTCTGCCGGGGGCGCTCGCTTGAGGCGGTGGCCGCAGCTAGCGTCTACGCAACGTCTCGATGTAACGGACTCGGGCGATCACGAACAGAGGTCGCAGCCAGTGCACGCTGTGACCAGGAGAGACTCACTACCGCCTACAACGCGATGAACGTCGAACTCGAGTTACCGACACAGCCGATTGCAGCAACAGATCGTATTCCGAGGCTTGCGACAGAACTTGAGGTCCCAGATCATGTTCGTCGACTAGCGCTCGAGCTCGCACAGAGAGCGAGGGAAACTGGGCTCACGATCGGCTGCCGGCCGAGTGGTGTCGCAGCGGGTTGTCTCTATCTCGCTACCCAGCGAGTCGGATTGTGCCTTTCTCAGCAGCGAATCGCCGATATCGCAGGGATATCACCGAACACGCTCCGCAGTCGTCGAGACGAGTTACTCGAGATCGAAGCCTAAGCTGGTAGCAGAGAACCAGATAAGGCACTTGTAGCGGAGCCGCTCGAACGCTGACTCGAGTTCGTTTTTTCTCCCCTGAGGGGTGAGGGGCGTTCCAAAGTTGAGCGTCCGTCATCAAGAACAATGACTACGAACGACTGTTCGCCGGTGTCCTTCAATGACTCGGACACCAGACGTGACGAGATGCACAGTACGATGGAAGCCTGGGTCGAAGACCTCGTCGACGAGGCGGTTGCTGCCCTCGCCAAGGAACTCCAGTAGTGGCTTGTCCGGCATTTTGTTTAAGTTGGAATCCAGTAAAATCGTCGGTAAGTACGAGTTCGGACTTATCGAAATAGATTTCTAACCAGTGTTAATCTAAACACGTGCCTCCATGGAAAACTCGGACCTTATCCAGGCTCTGATCCTCTGGTACGTTGTTATGATCGCTCTTGAGACGACCGACCTCTCTGGGAGTATCGGAATACTGTCCGGTTTAGTCGGTCTCGCACTCTTATTCCTGCTCCCACTCTACATCATCAGAGGTGTAGTAGTGATGATTGCAGAGCCAACAGGAACGTGAATTGATACAGGAATACCTTGTATTGAACGAAGTTGCTGTCCAACTTCAGGGAGATTCTCGGACATGACCCAAGCGGTAAGTACACACGCGAATCTAACACAGCACAGCACAAAACGTCCCATGGCGACGAGGAAATTCACGACTGGGGGCATTTCTGGCTACTGCGTGGTCGTCCGTGAACCTTTTATAAATCTATATCAAAGTAATTAATAACTCTATGTCCCGATTCAAACTCTTGATGAACCGTGAGAATGTTCAGATAATTGTAGAGTTGCTTCTATTGTGGGGACTGGTCACACTGGGATACCTGTATTTTTTGGAACCGTTGCTTCAGTCGGTAGCACCGAACGTATACGTCGAGTCGGGGTTGGACTTTGGTCGGTACGAGGCCCCGGACACGCCGACAGAACTCACTCATGTTACGCTTACCGTGATAATCGGCCTTTCATTTTACTACTGGAGGCTTAATTACACCACTCTTGGAGCGAAAGCTCAGGAGGCGATGGACAAGTTCGAAAGGGCAGAATAGCCGAACCAAACATATTGGCGAAGCTCCATCGACTTTGACCGCTTCGCCGTCGCGGTCAGACAGAGCCACCGTGATCCTATATATTCCCTGCTAGGTCAGTGCGCGGGTTCTCTCGAAGACGGACTCACCGGGACTCTGGTCGTGACTCGCTATGGAGTCTCGTCCGTAGTCGCAGATGTGACCTCGGCGGGATCGAAATTATCGACGTGCTGTTCGACGACCCCGGAGTTTACGCCCTGGGCCACCAGCTCTGGGACGTAGGGGTCGTGGTCCCAGAGTAGAAAGCGAATTACCGCGCCAACGAGACCGAGCCCCAGGCCGATTCCGAGAGACCCTATGAAATTCTCGAAGAATACCATCCCGAAATCATCGCGAGGACTGGAACGGAGATTCCGATGGTGAGGGTCGCTATCAACCGACGCTTGCGAGCCAGTCGCTCGTGGGCTCGGATTACCGGTTCACCGTCACCCGCTGGACAAACTTCCTGTTCACCATCTTTGTGCTGGAGTACGTCGTACCGCTCCCATTCGTCTGGTGCCTCCTGAGTCATATTCTCGGTTGGAAGTAGATTAAAATAATTCTGTTGGATCTTCCGGTCGTGTTTAGTTTGTAGCATTGTGCCAGGGCAGCGAAGGCTTGAAGCCACGATTCGGCTGTTGACGATTTTGCGTGACTAAAACAGTTTAAAACGAGGAGGTACATCATTTTATCTCACAAAAGATACGTTCAGCAGCGTTCCGATTTTCATGTTTTTCGTATCGAAATCGGAGCCCAGATAGACGGAGTGCAGTCTGGAGATGTTTTGCTCCATCAACGAAAACACAGCGTTCTCGACGTCGTGTTTCTCGGTCAGTTCATGTAAAAACAGCTCTGTGAGAGCAGCCGTAGTTGTCGAAAACAGCCGTATATGAAGTGGTTCGTTCGATTTGGGATCGACGGCAGCATACAGTCAGTACTGTTGATCGTCGATCCGAATCACCGTCTCGTCGAGCGCAACGTGATTTGGACGCATCGGTGGCGGGTTGTAGATCACACTTGTGTACCCAATCGTGAACGGCTTTCCGTGATCGTTGGACACCGAACTTCTCCAATTCTCGAACGGTATTCGAAAGCGATAGTCCAGACAGATGCAGCCGAATATCTAACTCCATCAGCTGACGCGGTGTCCGCGGCATTGTTCAGATTAGCTGGTTCCAGCAGTATGCGTAGCTCTGCAACCATGTTTCAGCGGTTTCTAGATCGGCATTTCTAAAACAGTTTCCAAACTGGGAGGTACGTCGTTTTATCTCTTGAAAGAGACGTTCAACGGCGTTCCGATTTCCATGTGTTTCGTATCGAAATCGGAGCCCGTGACCATGAAGCGCAGCTTTGAGCCACGGTGCTGAATCGACGAGAAACACAGCATCATCGACGTCGTGTTTCTCCCGAAGTTCAGTGAGAAATATCGAGGTAAGTGCTGTTGTTCGTGTTGAATAGAGCTTAACGTGGAGGAATTCGTTGGTTTCGGAATCGACAGCGGCGTACAGCCAATAGCGCTGATCGTCAAGTTGGATCACTGTTTCGTCGAGCGCGATGTGATCCGGTTGCTTTCCGTCTGTTGGCTGTAGCTCGGCTTTCTGAACCCAATTATGAACGGTCGATCGCGCCGGTTCGACACCGAATTTCTCTAAGATAGAAACAGTATCCGAAAGTGATAATCCAGACAGGTGGAGCTGGATACTCAATCGCATCAGCTCACGCGGTGTCGCTTCTCGCTCCACAAAATCTAATTGAGCGCCGCTACTAGAACCGGTAAGGCGGCTGAATTCGGGCATGGATACCTAGAATTCTGACCGCCTCACTTTTCAGACCTTATCTGAACAGCGCCTCGCGCTCCACAAAACCCAAATCAATCCAGCCGCTACTACCACTGAGGCGTGCGATTTCTGCTATGAACCAGCTGAAAATCAGCACGCCTCACTTTTCACGCTTAACTAAACACAACCGATACCTCATGTGAAAGATAAAAATTAGAAGGTTTAAATGAAAGAGATGAGCCTGATAATTCGAGTCCGTTCTCAGATTTCGGCGGTCTGTGCTTCCTCGTAGATCTCGGTGAACAAATCGGCGTCCCGGAGCAACTGCGGCACCGAGTCTTCGTCCAGCCCCTTGCCGGACTGCGCAGAGATCTGATTCTGCAGCGCCGATATCTGGTTGATGACCGACCCGATCTTGTTGTTGACTGCCTTCGCGGGTAAAGTGGTCTCGGAGTCAGCCAGGCCAGCGACCTCGTCGATGAGGTCGACAGTCCGAAGAGCGATTTGTTCGGTCTTATTGTCGATTCCGTTCGGCACGACAGAATCGTTTCCATTGCCACCACCTTTGCCGTTGCCACCGCCTTTGGCACTGGATTGCTCAGCTCGGGCAGCGGCGATAGCACCGTCTTCGAACCAATCTACGAGTTCGTTAAGTGCACGCTCAAGATACGTTTGCTTGTTCTGGACAAGAATATAGCTCGACACGGACTCGGTCCGTCCGTCGATAGTAGCATTGAACTTTGGCTGGTACTTCCCGGCCGCTGGCGTGCCGGCGAGCGAGACAGTTGCCGTCTCCCCAGCGGCGATCTGGTCGACCCTGTTCGATGCGAGACTCACTGATGCGTCTGAGTCTATCGAGAGGACCACGTCTTCCGCTGCCGTCGTCGTATCGTTCCGAAGAGTCAGCTCACCGTCTACGTCCGACCCCTCGGGAACGATGAACTGCTTCGGTGCGACAGGTGTGACGAACACCGGCGACTGTATGTCCGTCTCTGTACTCTCGAGTTCCGCTTTCAGTGCACCCACCTCTTCGTCGAACTGGTCATGAGTCTCGATGGCACTGTTCAGTTTGTCGAGTACCTTCTCCTCAGACTTCCCACGGAGGTATCCGACTAGCGCCGTGTTTACTTCGATCTTCGCCTGGCCGACCCGTGCGCCGGTTTCGTACACATCCGATGCGACCGGTACCGTCCCGCCTACCGACGCACGGGCAGCCCGTGACAGACTCATAAGCGCCTGCACTCGGGCACGGTCCCTCTCGGACGTGTCCAGAAGTTCGGCTGTCGCATCGACAGTTCGCTCGCGGTCGCCGGCCTGAATACTTGCGCGTAACTCGCGGAAGATTTCTTGAGTCATTTTAGTTCCTCCTCCAACCTGCGTGAGGTCAGTGTATGTTAGCAACGCCCCGGTTGCACTGTGGGTCCCACCGATAATCTGGACCGATTTCTCGGCGAAGAAAAACCGTCCGCGGTCGACGAGTACCTGCAGTCCCAGCAGAACCAACGAGGCCGTCCCGAGCGTTGACAGCGATATAATCGACCCCGCCCCACCGGTCGCAGCGAGACCGATTAGTGCAGAGATGATGGTCAGATAGGCGAGATATTTCGAGGCCTCCGAGAACACATCTGAGAGTGTTTCCAGTTGGTTCAGCGCGAAATCGACCCCATCAGTGGTTGATTTGAGCACAGTGTTGGCGATTTCCAGCAACGTCTCCCGGTCCGACTCTGACTGCAACGACAGCTCTCCATTCTCTGCGTCTTCAACAATGCGTTCGACCAGCTGGTCGATACTCGGGTTGATGGAGGTGTCCGGAATTGCCGACACCTCGGCAACCAGGTCGGAGAGATTCTGAATCGTCTCCACGCCCGCTATCTCCCCGAGGTCGATCTCGTCCGGAATCTCCTCGAGGAAGTCGAACGTGATCTCGTCCGGAATGTTTCCGAACTCTGCCTCCCCGTCCTGATTGTAGACGTTGAGGTCGTCCTCTCCACTGATGTTCGCTGCAGAATCGAATCCAGAATCGATTGCTCCTGAGAGTGCGTTCGACGCGTCCTCTGCGCCTTCGAGGCCATCGTTGGCCAGGTCGGACCCGGGAACGTTGATATCGACGCTATCCGGAATGTCGAATTCGTAGGACGGCGGTTCGAAATCCCCCAAGTCATCGAGCAAGTCGATGGCGGACCCGCTCGCCCCACCGTCGAGATACTTCTGGTATTCAAGCGCGGCGATGGTCTCAGTGGTTGTTGACGCGGTTTCGTCGATTGCATCGAATGTGTCTGTTGCAGGTTCCAGCCTTCCCTGGATGAGACCCTCTGTGCCTTCCTCGGCCCAATCCTTCGGATCATCCGCGTTCGCGAGCGTATCGTCCTGTAGCCTACTGTTGAGTTCGTCGAACGTAAGTTGCTGGTCGTCGTCGGCTGAACTCGTTCCACGGCCAGATGTCTTTCCGGTCGTGCTCAGGTCATCCCCGATATTCTCTACCTTCCGGAGAACTCCATTAACCACGTCATCTTCCAGCGCTCGGGTGAGACCTACATTGATTGCTTCCCCAGCTCCGCGAGCAACAGCTTCGATGGACAGCGTCTTGATAACGTCGACAGCCGCTTCCACCTGTCGGTCGATAATCGCACCCGACCCTCTGTCCTCGATGGGTGCGGAGACTGCAGCCTCGGTGACGTTCTCTATATTGACCAGTCGTTCGAGCGATTCGCCGGCCTGTTGCCGGTCAAGTGTATCGAGTTCTACTTCGCCGTCGCCGTTCTGGTCGAGGCGGTCGAGATACGACGATGCCTCGGTGTCCAGATTATCGGGGCTCAACAAGAGCACCGATGGGTAGCCGTCCGCCGACTCTCCGATCAACCGCGAACCTGCGGTATCCCGTATCGATGAGATGAGGGTCCGCTTCTCGCTGTACAGCCTGTCCAGGTTTAGACCATCGATGTCCGACGGGATAGTGACTGTTCCGTCTATATTGCTAGTGCCTCTGTCTGGGTCCTCAACGATGACCGACAACACTCCGGCCGCTCCAATGGCCAGGTCGGTTCCGTACTCAATGACGTACGCTGTCACGATGAACTCGATAATCTCGCTGAGGATGGTCGTGAAGTCACCGTCGTCGATATCGACGTAGTGGCCGTTCACGAGTTCCGCGAGGTTCTCCTTCGAGGCGTCTTCGTCGTCGTATCCCGGTGACACGGCAACGTATGCAGCCCCGCGGTCACGAATCTTGTCGGCCACTTCGTCGATTGTGTAGTCTGTGAACCCGCTTCCGTCGCCCTCGTAGTGTGAGAGCGCGTCCGTGATGTCAATGATGACCTTCTGTGCTTCGTCACGGTAATCGAAATTCAGTGCACGGACGATGGCGTCAAAATTGTCCTCCGGGGAATCGCCCCCACCTCTGGCCGAGAGGCCATTGACGGCGGATTTGAGTCTGTCTGTATCCCCGTCGAGTTTCAGGTCGGTCTCGATGTCGTCTTTGAATGTAACGAGCCCGTACCGGGCGTTGACGCCCGCAGCCTCGATATCGTCGATGAGGTCTGCCACCTTTGTTTTCAGCCCATCGATCTCGTCACCCATGCTCCCGGTGTCGTCGAACACGAAGACGATGTCCGATTCCGCGCTCCCAAACGAGAAGTTCTGAATTTCCCGCTCGACGCCTTCCTCGATAATTGTGAAAGCGTCTTCGGTCAACTCCCCGTTTCGCCCCGCTTCAGTATCGACACTCATATTGAGCTGAATGTTCGGGTAATCTGATGGGTCCGCACTCAGCAGGTCTACGAAGGAATCTGTAGCACTTGCGTTCGAAGCAAAGAATCCCGGAAGTGTCACCCCTGAAGCAGCCAATTTCATCCAGTCTCGCCGCGTGAAAACCGTCTTTTGTTCCGCTGTCTCATCTGTTCGGTTCTGATTCTTATCCATTTGAACCAAATATTTGTATATATCTTTTATACTTAAATCAAACGTAATTCAGTAATAGTGCTATAGATTGGATACCCACCAAACAGCAGGGTGAACGCTGAGGTGGAATGAGTCCAAGGACCTTCCAAAATAGACGACGCGCCGTTTGAGTCGCGCGTGTTTGGAGAGAGAGGGGGACGACTGCGCTGGCGCTGGCAGTCGGTCGCTTGCAGCGAGGGTTCAATCGGGGAAATCACCCTCGTAGCCGCCCGAAAAGAGTTCGCAGCCGAGAAGAAAGGAAACTACGGATCGAACCTCGAGTACATCCTCAAGAAATGGACCGACAACTGGCTCGACGGCCGCGACGAGGAAATACTCGCGGACGTGACGCCGCTGACGATGCGTCACTACGCCTCGTATCTCGAGCGACGGGCTCGCGGAGACACCGGGATCGCCGAGTCGGCGGCCCGCACGTACTACAACTATGTCTCGGCGCTGCTCTCGTGGGCGGTAAAAGTCGAGTATCTCTCGGAGAATCCGGCAGAGAAAGAGCGAGCGAAAGGCCCGCTTCCGTCGGCGACGACGAGTAGCAGCGACCAACAGTTCTGGACACCCGAACAGCGCCGGGCGATCACCGACTACGTCGACGAACGCGCTCGAGCAACTCGTCGACTCAGCAGGCTCTGATCTCGAAGTTAGGTTCTCGGTTAGTGAGTTTCGTCTCTGCGCAACACAGTTTGATGTGCAGATTCTTGCGGGTCCAGAGTAGGAGAACCAGCTAGGGTATCCTCGGCTCGTTTGTTCACTCCCTAAATTTCTCCCTCAGATTGAGGAGAATATACCAGTAAGTGCGTATGCGAATCTAACGCTGGCACTTCTCTCAGCCACCGATGATATTGGCAGAGCTGTGCTGAATACACAGCGCGGGCCGTGTTTAGACGCGAAAACTCACGGGATAGAGTGCCTGTTATGTGGGAATAGCAATATAGCTGTCCGAACTGTCGTTGACGTCTAAGAACACCTCTCAGAAACGTCGACGTCTCAGCCGTTCTTCCGAGAGTGTAGAATCGACACCGAGTGTCCAGTTAGCAAACTCTCGACCACATCTCACGTTCAGTGGTCACAATCTATCCATAGAACACCTCTCGCTAGCGTCTAAACAAGGCCCACAGCGCGTATTCCCTCCCTTCCCTCCGATTTATGTCGCAAATGGTGGTAACAATAAACATGGCCAATGCAACCGTACTCGCCATCGGCGGTACCGGCTTCGTCGGCCGGCATACCGTCGCAGAATTACGTGACCACGGATACGACGTCACGACGCTCACTCGCGGCACCCACGGGTTCCAGTTTCCCGACCAGCTGGATGTCGATCACATCGCTGGCGATCGTACCGATGACGAGACGCTGGTCGACGCCGCCCGACAGGTCGAACCGGATATCGTCGTCGACTGTGCGGCCTACTACCCCGCGGACGTCCGCATGGCAACCGAGATATTCGCCGACGTAGATGCTTACATCTACGTCTCGAGCGGCGGTGTCTACAGCAGGCAAGAGATTCCCAAGCGCGAGGACGAGACACCGCTGCACGAGTGCACACCTGAGCAGGCCACCGACGACTCGATGAACACCTACGGGCCGCGGAAAGCCGAATGCGACCGGCTCACCCGTGCAGCCGCCGACGACGGGGTCACCGCCATGAGCGTCCGTCCGTCAGTCGTGTACGGGCCGCAGACGATCCCGGACGACGATGACAGCCGGACGGCTTCCGAGACGACCTTAACTGACGACATTCCGGCCACCTGGGCTGACGAGGACTGGGCCGGACTCCAGACCCATCACGACTACTGGATCGATCGAGTCAACCGCTACGACCGCGTCATCGTTCCGGGTGACGGAACGGCCATCTGGCACCGAGCCTACGTCGAAGACATCGCGAGCGCCATCCGCGTCGTGGCCGAACGGGGCGAATCCGGCGAGGCGTACAACGCCGCTGATCGCCGCGTGTGTACGCTCGAGGACGTCATCGGGCTGATCGCTGACGCCCTCGACACGTCCGTCGAGGTCGTTCACGCGAGTCGGCGCGAACTCGCACAAACTGGTCTCACGCCGAACGACTTCGTCCTGTACCACCATCCGCAAACGGAGTATCCCCACGTACTGGACACCTGTAAACTCCCATCGCTGGGATGGGAGTCAACGCCGCCGGACGTCGCCATGGAACGGACAGTCACAGAATCCATCGCGAGCGACCGTGACGGCAGCGCCCACGACCCGGGTCGTGACGCCGAAGAACGGCTCCTCGAGACGCTTGCTGGATGAAAAGCGCGTAGTCAGGACTGAGTCGGCGTAATCGGCGTAGTCGGCGCAGAAAGAGGGGACACGCTACAGGTCAGAGGATGTTCCGGATCGCGCCACGTGCGAGCGTCGGGAGCTGGCCGACGATCGCGGGGAACGTGAGCCCGAGCTGTTCGGCCATCGACGACTGGTCGAAGTAGACCCTGAGGAACTCGATCCCGTCCTCGGAGACGGTGAAGACGTCGACACCCTCGAGTTCGACCGTGTTCCCCGTCGGCGGAAGCCCGTTGAACGGCCCCGTGTGAGTTCCGTGCAGGGTCCACTCGAGGACGAACACGCCCTCGACGTCCGTCGACAGTAGATCGTGGTCGCCAAAGTGAACGTCCGGAAACCCTCTCACAGTCTCCACGACCCACTTACCGATCTCGGTACCCGTCCGCGGTTCGTCGAACGGCGGGGCGGTGACGGTTCCTCCGGGTGCGAACGCTGCCATCACCGCTTCCGGGTCGTGGTCGTCCCAGCCCTCTACGTAGCGGTTGCAGTATTCGTTCATGTTAGTAGTTGCCATGATCATGGTATCTATACGAGATGGATACATAAATCCGTGTTAACGCCGAGAGCAAGCGTGACGAGGTGGAAGCGATCACTCATGGCACCATCTGGAACTCTCGATGTCGATCCACCCTCGGGGTGAGTAAATGCTCTGTATTCAGTACGCCGTTTCTGCTATCTCCCGGATAAATCGATCGCCGCTTCGTTACCTGTTTACCCTATATTGAACGAAATTACTGTCTTCCTTTGGGGAATTTCTCGGGCGATTATTTCACTAAACTTGTTTTCGAAAGTGGTGTTACGTACGTATGCAAACTTGTCACAGAGAACAGAACAAATATCTAATTGGATTCCATTCAAAGACGTATGGACAGTCGTAGTGTAGCACTCTACGAGAACAAACACTTCCGCACTATCGTCGGCACAGTCGGCATACTTGCCCTCCTCGTAGTTTCACCGATATGACGCTCCGAACAAGTGTTCCGGTGATATTCATATTTGGTGCGATGGTGGCACACGATGTCGTCGATGAGTCACACAACTTGCCCGAGGGGACGAACTGGCTCGTCTACGGGGTATCTCTCTTCGCTGTAGGTGCATACTGGGTAATCATTGCCCCACTCCCGTGGGTTGGCAGTTTCTTGGCTCTCGCTGGTCTCTGGTTCGTCTTTGATAGCGTGACGGCCATCCGATATGGGCCATCTCAGACGACACACGAGTACATATCTGGCCTTGAAGAGGACCAGATGGGGGAGACAATGCTCCGAATGCAGACGTTGAACGTCGTGTATCAGGGTCTTAGAGACGCCCTGAGCCGCAGACAGTCACAGAGCTTGCTACTGATCTTGACCTCACTGAATCACGCATTGAAGGTGCCCTTGGATTTCTGGAAAGCAAAGGCCGTGTTGAGCAGGAGGGGAACCAATACCATGCAGAGCCGCCCCGATGGGGCCGACTGACTCCCGTCGTCCAATTCCTTGTCTGGTTACCGCATCGGGTTGGCCGCCCGTTTCGCCGGGTGACCACCAACGCATAGCTTTGTACTGAGCGATACGTGAGTCCCCTGTACTGAACGGTAGCTCTCAGCAGAATAGTATTCTGTGAGCTATTCTCTGATAATTAAGATTAGTTTCTCTGATTAGTCTCACTCTCTACTTGGCGCTCCAATCTCGAGTTCTTCGACAGCCTTGCAAGGCCTGCTATCGTGATCGACGAGACGGGTGGCAGCCAGTTGCCACGCATGCTCAGCAAGTTCAGGATCGGCCTGCTTGTACTGGACGCTGAACTCAGTCAGTGCGACAGCGATGAGAAGGTCATCTCTATGTTCAGATTCAGGCATCGCCGGCAGTGGCCTCCTGATCGTATATAAATCAGAGCACGACGGCCAGAATACCGGCAAAGAGTCACCGAGCAAGATGGGTACCGAACTATTTCTCTCGAGTTGTAATCCCAATGCTATAAGTGACTAGGTATCATCAATCAAGATGGAAGCTGCGCTCCACCTCGTCGCGGGGGCATGCGTTGAAATGCCCCGGGTGCACCAACACCCGAGACGTGGCTTCCAGCCGCAAGGCTCGAAAGCCATGTTTCGCTTACTTCTAACGGGATATAAACGTCCCGCACGAGAGTCGTATCGCACTCAAGTAGCCGTCGATCCCGACAGTCGCCGCTCGAGGTGGCTATGAGCGAGAAGACACAGTCAGGAGAGGAGGATGACTGGTCGCTGCCGTCGTGTCCGCATTGCGGGAAAGCGGTGATTCTGGTACACACACGCGGTCCGATGGAGCATGTCGCGGCGCCGTGTGGCTGTCGAGTCGCGTCACCTGACCTCTGAGGAATACTCAATCATCGACGCCGATTGAGACTACCGCTGCCACATATTTTGGATCGGCGTAATCAATGCGAAGAGGAGCATTTTCTATTGATCCAGCGGAGATCAGTGAAGGAGCGATCACGGAAACTGATCGTCGATTACGTTCCAAATCCAGTATTGCGCTTCGAACCGCATCCACGAGTTAGTCTTCTGGCGTCGTCACCCGAAGTTCGCCGTCAACCTCGTAGAAGTAGCCTCGCTCGATCAACCGGGAGAGTGCATGGGTCGCGTCGTCGGGTTCGAGGGCCAGTTCATCGGTACTGTGGAGAACTTCGAGCGCTTGCTCTCGAGGGATCGACTGGACATCTTCCTGCTCAGCCGAGTTGAGACTGTGAGTACAAAGGATATCGTACGCGTCCAAGATCCACTCTGGAAGCGGTGGCCGTGGATCAGAGAGATCGTTCATCTCGACGTCGTACTCCACTCTTTGCTATCGACTCGCTTAAGAATACCCCTCAGCGGGTATAGGCCAGACTCTGGGAGGTACCAAACGGTCTCGGAGTGCTCATTCGAGCAACTGGGACTGAGATCCCTATTCAGATCTGTCTCTCCATCACCGATTCCCTGACCTGAAATCTGAGTTGTTTTTCGCGCCTGACGGGTGAGGCGCGACGATGTGTGCCTCGAGAGTACCCATGAGTACAGATCGACTGATCCATCACGAGCAGCAGCAGGAGCACCACCACGATCGCGGCGACACCACTGACCGAGAGCAAAGGTATTCCGGAGACGTTGCTCGACTAAACGGGCATGAGCTCATCGCAATCGACGAGTGGCTCCCAGGCAGGGAGCCGACACCGTACGATCTCGATCTCACCGATGGCTACGAGTACTGCACACGCTACTGGCGCTGTCGGAACTGTGGCCAAGAACGTAATCGTCGCGACGAGTTCAGAGACCCGTGTGAAACACCAGTACCATCGACCCCACTTGAGGCCAGTGGCTACGCAATCGACGACCCACGGACTCGCCGTGCATTGAGTGAGGACATGGACGTCCGCTTTGCCACGGCGGGCGCTCTCTACGAGGTTGTGAGTGAGAGTGGAAATACCTACGAGGTCGATATCGAGAAAGAGACGTGTAGCTGTCCGGACTTCGAGCAGCGCCAGCCAGACGACGGCTGCAAGCATCTTCGGCGTGTCGACCTCGAGATCCGCACCGGGCTGGTTCCCGCTCCAGATGGGACATTCAGCTGCTGACGATGGGTGACTGAGTCATTGCTTGAGACAATTTGTCGCCCCAGACGGGGTGCGGGGGCTCAAATGGAGCCACCGCAGCAATCCATGAATATTGCTGATAGAGTACCAGGGTCGCCAGACAGTGAGACAACTCGTTTTCTGAATCGAGGTATCGCCAGATGACCGACCGCAACGAGTGCCGACTGCCGACCTGTACGAGACTTGCCCGCGATCAAGTAGGGCACGCCGGACGGTTCTGTTCAGACAAGTGTGAAGTCCGATACGATCACTTGCAGGCGGACGCTCGAGACGCTGCTCAAGAGGATTCATACTGATGCTTGAGCAGATCGATCACCGTGGCAAGCACTTCACGATCGATAACGCTATCGTCGACGAAGTAGGTGACGAGCACTCTCGACGGGCAGGTGCACTCGAACAGCAGGCACAGCGAGAGGCTCGCGAACTCGAGCTCTCCGACTCGGTACGCGACCAAGCGTGCCAGCTCTTCCGGAGTGCCCAGAACGAAGATCTGCTTCGTGGCCGATCCATCGAGGCCATCGCCGCGGCCAGCGTGTACGGGGCCTGCAGGTGTAACGGACTCTCGCGGTTACTGGGCGAGGTCAGTGAGACAGCCCGCGTGGCGGAGTCACGGGTCACGGACGCGTACAAAACGCTAAACGAGGAACTCGGCCTCCCCGACGAGCCCGTCTCCCCCAGTATGTTCGTTCCACGGCTCGTCTCGGACCTCAAGTGTCCGGATGCAGTCCGACAGCAGGCCCGAAGGCTCGCGAAGCGTGCTGAGGAACTCGGTGTGACGACCGGTGTCCATCCGGCCGGGTTCGCGGCCGCCTGTTTGTACAAAGCAGGGCTGGAACAGGAGAGATGGGCAGTACAAACCGAAGTCACAGAGGCCGAGAACGTCACTCCAACGACTGTCCGGACGCATCGAGAGACGCTTGATGAACTGGCTGTCTACACCGGCCATGTAGGGAGCAAGGGAGTTCCACCTTCCCAGCGAAGCGAATCTAATGCCGGCGGGAGCTGCTGAAGTCGATCATCGAGCACGGAGAGTGGGTGCGCATCGAGAAAGGTCGCGCCATGCCGATCGACGGGCGTGTCTTCGTAATTGAGTTGGATGTGGCAGGGACCAAGATCTTGATGATCGGCATCCTGATGGAAGCCGAGCATGAGGTTCCGCTCCGGTTCGACCCAGTTGATGCGGTAGTATTCGTGGTCGACACCGGCCGGGTACCAGAAGCGGATTTCCAGTCGTGCGTTCTCCATGTCGTAGGGTTCGCCCAAGAACGTTGCCGGCGCGACATCGGCGATCACGTACCGAGGCCGTCGTCGAGACGGGTGATAGCGCACATCCTCGCAGCCAGCCTGATTCATTAATCGGTTATGAACGTCTCGGAGGAGGGTACGCTGTGTATATCGGTCGCGACCAGCAAGAAAAACATAATGTATGAACCGAGGGTTAGCTCGTGGCGCGGTCTGCCATGTCAGTCATTTGCTCGCGAGCGGATTCGACATCCGAGTAGAGTCCCAAGGCGTGTTTGATGAGTCGGCGGTCCTCCTCATTCTCGCGCCAGAACGCGATCACGTCGCGGCGTTCACGGAGGTCAACACTTGAGAGGTCACTGTCGGCAAGCGACTGTTCGAGATCCTCCCACGTCTCGACGTCATAGGTCTCCTGCCACTCCTCGATTTCGTCGGTGATCGCCGCCAATTCGTTGCGAAGCTCCTCGCGCGTGTTCTCCTCGATGAGCGTGCGGATTTCGTCGAAGAGCAACCGCGTATAATCCGGCTGGTAGAGCGTCGTCTCGCCGGCCTCGACGCGGCGCAGCTGTCCCTGCTCGACGAGAGCCTGGAGTTCCTCGTTGGTCGTACTCCAGGCTGCGTCCGCCTGGTCGCTGATCCAATTGATCGATCGGGGTTCACGAAGCGTTTCAGTAACTGACCGAATGCGTTCGCGGGCGCTCATCGACTCGGTCCACGACTGGACCCCATTTCGTGAGGACTCGGACATACTGGGCACCTCTATCAACAGTGTTCGCGCCCTGCTCTCATATATGTTTGTGTCCTCCCGAATAATCAAGAAGTAGCCACGAGCACGGTCACCCTGACGTTGAAATACCATCCCGACAGAACCTGCGAGCCAATCGATATACAACCGATATTCTGACTTCGAGGAACTTTCGAGGAACTGCGGCCGACCGGTGAGGCGTCCTACACTCCGGACGAGAAGTTTAACAAGGGGTGTGACGGCTACCCCGGCGTCAACGCGTGGCAACGAGTACGGGTGACTACCCCGACGAGACGGCAGACGCGACGCTCCTTGGGATCGTCCATATGGTCGTCGAGTCGACCACGAGCCAGCGGATATGGAACCGATGCTATCGTCTCGCTCTTATGCAGAACTACGGAAAGCCCCCATAACAAGGCATTCGATGGTGATTTCGAGGGATACGCAGACGAGGGTCAGCGAGCGAACGATGCCGAAGGTGTGAGCGGCCTGTTCCAAGCCCTGCTTGGACAGGCCGCGGAACTTCCGTAGCCACGGTTTGACAAGTGAGAACAGGCACTCAATCTGGTTGATGTGGACGCCTTCAGGCGAAACATACGTCTCATCGTGCACGACGGCCCGATGGTCGCGCTCCATCTCTCGATATGCTTGTAGCCCGTCGGTCCAGACCTCTCCCAGGAGCTGGGAGAGGTCTTCAGCCTCCTGAATTACTGGGTTGAGATCGTCTTGGTAGTCGATTCCGTGCTTCCCGCGAATAACTCGGAGCGAGTCGCGGCAGGCCCCGACGAGCGTCAGCTGGTCACCGTGGCGGCCTCGCCAGCGTGACCGCCCTGATCGGGACGACCCGCCGCGGTGACGGCTGTCCCGCGGCGGGTCTTGCCCTTTGTACCCAGAACACACCTTCCCAGACTCGTCAACTTGTACAGGACCATCGATTGTCTGATCAAGTAGCTGCCAGACGACGGGGAAGCCACGGTGAACCGCGGCTTCCACCTTCCGAATCACGTCATAGACGGTTCTATACGCTCGCCCGAGGAATGGAGCGATTTGGTTGATGCTGAGCAGGGTGTCAGTATAGAGGGTGAACGCGATGTACAAATCCAACACGGGAGCAGCTTTCTGCTCGAACTGTGGATCTCGTGGTGTCACCCAAGAGGTGTAGATCCACGGGCGAATCGCCGCCTGCGCAAGCCAGGCGGCGATCGTAGACCGTGATGGGCACGGATTCAGTTCTCGTGAGGCCTCACCATGAATGTCACTGGAACTCATCCGAGAAAGCGGGAGCTGTCGTGTGACCGGAAGTTCGCAGGCAAGAGCGGTGATAACCGCCCGGTCGGTGTCATCGTAGGTGGGAGGACAGCCGGGCCGGGGCTCATCCGTGAGCCCGGCCCGGCCTGCCTCGGCGAAGCGTCCGCGCCATTTGCGGGCAGTTTTCCGTGTACACTGGAGCTGTCGCGCGATCTCGGTGTTGTTGAGGCTAGCAGCGGCAAGGAGAACGATTCGTGCACGGAACACTTCTCGTTGAGGGCTGGTCGCTTTGCGAGTGACCGCTTCAAGATCGGCTCGATCTTGAGCGGTCAGCGTGATTTTGACTGGGTTGGGACCTGGAGACACGTTTTTCCCTCATTGGAAACTGGTGACTCTACGACGGGAGACGAGAAAACAGCTCCAGATCTATCCGGGTACGAATTTCCTGGATGGTCCACTAGTTGATGATTTTGCCGCTCGAGTTGATAGGCGTGTGTTTTTGCTTGCGCAGGTACGTCCCACGCCGTATCCGGCGACGCAACTGAACCCTGAGAGTATAGAGACGGTCCACAGTGGGCTAGAGAGGTTCGGACCGGGCTGGAGGTTGTAGAGCATGAGAATGGCGAGCATCACTCCAATCCCGATGAGGCACCAGCCTGCAATTGTGGAATAGAATCTCAGGTGGATGTCGGTGCGGGGCAATCGATATCCGCCAGCGAGGAGGACGAACCCGGAGCCACCGATGAAACTGGAGACAATGAGAGTACTCGAAGGGTCAGCTCCGGAGTAGTAGGCAGAAACGTCTATCCAGCAGCAAGAGCAAGGTACAGCCCCCCGAGAGCGAGAATCAGGTTCCTCCCGCTTATGACGGCCACGAAGCGGTCCTAGAGGTGCATTGACATGTTTGAGTCAGGGACAACTATAGCCCTTTTAACTCGACCAGTGGATACCCGTTCAGTGTTTAGTTCGCATTCGTGGGTGTGCGGACCGGCCAGGTAAGTGTTGTCGTCTCCGCGAACGCTCTCGGTTCGTCGAGTCGGACTGCTCCGACGGAGGAATCGGTTTCAACCGGTTCGTCTCACTCGTATAAATGTTTAATTCAATGCTTTCTATCGCCGGGCGGGTTTTGATTGGGCGGAACGTTGACCTCACGAGCGCATGACGAACAAATCGATGCTCCCGATCGGACAGCGCCGCGACGTCCTACAAACGATCGGCGGATTGACCGGTCTCGCGCTGGTCGGATCGACCGCGACGGTGGGGGCCGACGATGACGATGGCGACGACGGCGGTCAGGTTCACAACGCGACAGAAAACGGACGGTACGCGCTGCCGGAACTTCCCTACGAGTACGGCGCGCTCGAGCCCCACATCGACGAGCGGATCATGGAACTCCACCATAGCGAACACCATCAGGGGTACGTCGACGGGGCGAACGACGCCCTCGACGCGTTCGAGGAGATGCGCTCCGCCGACGAATTCGAGGATATCAAGGCCGTCAAACGGGACTTCTCGTTCAACTTCTCCGGCCACGTCAACCACACCATCTTCTGGCAGAACATGAGCCCCGACGGCGGCGGCGAACCCGACGGTGAGTTCGCATCCGCGCTCGAAGACCAGTTCGGTTCATTCGAGGCGTTCCGGAACGAGTTCAGCGCGGCCGCGGAGAACGTCGAGAGCAACGGGTGGGCGATGCTGTTCTACGAACAGATCGCCGACCTCCTTGTGATCGGGCAGGTCGAGTCCCAGAACGGGCTGGCCCACCAGGGTGCGATCCCGATCCTGACGCTCGACGTCTGGGAGCACGCCTACTACCTCCAGTACGAGAACGAACGGGCGAGTTATATCGAGGAGTGGTGGAACGTCGTCGACTGGACCGACGTCTGCCGGCGCTACGAGTTCCTGACCCAGACTCGAGCCGACGAGGTGTCTGAAGACGGCGCGGACGGCGACGAAACGGACGACTGATCGACTCGTTCTTTCGGTTTCGTGGGAAATACCTCCCTTCCGGAGCGTCGGCGGTTCGGTGAACTCGCTCCAGTTCGCCGAGTCTTCCCGCAACCGGCAGACCCGAGAGCGCGACGGCCGAGAAAAGACGGAAACGAGATCGGACGGCAAACCGGGTGGCCCTTCGAGAAGCGGTCCGAGGCCTACCAGGTGCCGTGAAAGGTGTCGAAGGAGAGTTCGTCGAGCGGCTTGTTCCCGACTGCGATCTCGTACTCGCCGGGCGTAAGCATCGGCTTGTGGAACTGCGGGCCGTCGTCGGTCGTGATCCGCGGACAGCCGGTGTTGACGAAGACATCCATGTCGAAGTTTCGCATTCGTATGTAACGCGAGGTTCAGACGAAGAACGTCGAAATTATCCCATGTAGATAGACCGAGGGCGATCCTGAAGAGCGGTCTTTAGCCACGAGAGTTGGGTCCGACGTCAATGTATGCAACCATCGCGATGTATGCACGCTTTGCGTATTCATTGGAACTCTGGTGTGCATAGATCACTGTCGATTCGTCACTGAAGCGATGATCGTGCCGCCGGAGCTGTCGTTGGTTTATATCATAGTATCGACTACCAACCCAAAACCGACGCCTTTGCAATCCCCGTATGCACATTAGTTTATATGGGATCGACAAAGAGGACGACACTCAGACTTAGTGATGAGCGGAAGCAACTCCTCGAGGAGGCCAGTGAGATTGTTGCCGACAGCCCCGAGGACGAGCCACCAATGTCGGAATAGTGGATCGTTGGCGAGCCTGTCGATCTCGAGGAGTAGCCCAACAGCCGTTCTGTTGTTCTCCGGGGCAACAAGCCTGAGCGGCCTATTCAAGTAAGCCAATAGTTTTTGTGAGGAAGTACCATGGACCAACATGACGGGGCACAGTGACCGTTGACAAGCGCTTCATGACCTGTTCCACGTCCACCTACCGAACCAAGTATCCAGGTCACCAGAACTGTGCCCCGGTCATACCGTGCACCCTCGAGCAGGTTCGAGGAGTGACAGCGTCGCTCTTATCACTACTTCTGCGGTTCAACGGCGGCACTATCTCTGTTCACGCCCTATTGAGACTCATGAACAATCTTTCATTCAGTAGTCGTACTCCAAAACCGCTATCAGACGGTTCCTTTCCCCCATTCGGGGCGCGTGGTGAACGCGCCCCGATGGGTCGACGTGGTCACGAGCAGCAAACACGTGGAGTGTTGCTCCAGCGTATGTTGAAGGCTTGATCCGCCCGGGCAGTCACAAGACACTGCGAGGGATCGGCAAACGGCTTGAGGTCAACGAACATCGCGTTCGACGTTTCATTAGCGAAAGTCCCTGGGAACACGAAGCCGTCCAGAATCATCTCAACCAACAGATCCCCGAGACGATGGCATCGCCAGCGGCGATGCTGATCGTCGACGATGTCGACATCCTCAAACAAGGCCATCACAGTGTGGGCGTCAAGCGCCAATATGCAGGGTCAATTGGGAAAGTTGCTTCCTGTCAGGTCGGCATTGACCTTGTGACGGCGGTTCCGGGCGAAGCCCGGAACGCCGACCAAATCACGTGGCCGCTTGGATTCGGGTTGTACCTTCCGCGAAAGTGGGTCGAAGATGATGCGTTCGAAAATTGGCGACGACAGTGTAACACTCCTGACGACGTTGAATTTCGGACAAAACCGGAGATTGCGATTGAAACTACTGGCACGTGCGCGGGAGGCGTCGGTCCCCCACGCCTGCGTGGGGACCGACTCGGGGTATGGAAAGTACCTCTCGTTCCGCACGCAACTCCGTGAGTGGAATGAACCCTACATCCTCGGTGTCAGTCCCAATGATCTGCCCGTTATTCCAGAATCGACACCGATTGAGGAACCCGGACGGGGGTCGAGGCGTGGCCGACCCCCGTCCGAGCCACGATATTTCGAGGACGTGATCCCTCAGTCTCCAGTGGAGATCAGTGCTGGCCTTGATGAGGAAGACTAGAGTGATGTCTCGTGGGCAGAGGGAACGAAAGAACCGCTCTCCGGGCGGTTCTTTCGTACACCTGTTCGTGTTATAAAGAGTGTAGCAAAGCGACGCGTTTCGGACGAAACGGGATGGCTTCTGTCAGAAGATGCTGAGGACAAGTTGCGGGCGTGGCTGTGCTGGGGTGTAGATGAGTGGAGTATAGAGAAGGTAGTGAGATACGCCCACCTCCGGTGGGCGATCGAACGATTCCATGAAGACGCCAAGCAGGTCCTGGGACTGGATCAGTTCGAAGGCTGAACGTGGAAAGGGTGGCATCATCATGTGACGATCGTCTTACTCACGTACGCGTTCATTGCAACCGAGCGGGCCGCGCGAGGCGCGACCGCTCGGCTTCCTCCGTTTCCAGAAGTTGCCCGAGAACTCGTCTACGAGATGGCCACGCAGATAGCAGAACATGAAGGACTGACATGGGAGGAAGCGAGAGACGTCGGTGTCGCCATGGTAAGGGGGTTGACTGACTGGTGATCAACCGCAGAAGTAGTGATAAGAGCGTCCTTGGATATGCGGTCACCGCTGGGTGCCGAGAGGTTCTGGTATCGGCAGCGGTTGGTTCATGGATATATATGGGGAAATTATCTCCTCTCAGCTATTCGACCAAGCGGTTCGGTCTTCGTTTGCTCAGAATATTTTCTATTGAATGATGATTATTTTCCCTCAATGTCTCTGTCATTTTTATGGGTGGAACCCGGCTATTTGCATGCATGTGGGAACTTGGCCCCGATGCAGATGAACCAGAATGGCAGACTGTCGAAACCCCGTTTTCGACCGACCTTTTCGAGGTCGTCAACACCGCTCAAGGTCCATACGCTGTTGGCGACGGCGGCGTTCTTGCCGCCGATCGTGGCGATGGGTGGGAGATCGTTACTGACGCCGGGCCGAACGCCAGTCAAACCAACTCCGGTCGCTCGCCGTTACCGATGACGATAAGCGGCTCTGGTTCCTCGGTTCGAGCGGTGCTCTCGGCTGCTACGATGTCGAAACGAGTCGGAGTCCGATTACTCGTTCCCGAAGGAGAAAACAAGCACGTGGGAATCATCGCCGTCAGCGGCACTGCTGGCAGCGAGAAGGTGCTTGCCGGGAACGGATCCGGGGAAATCCTTCCGTTCACGATCGACGGCTTCGATGTCAATTGGGATGTCGTTTCGAAGCCCGCTGAGCAGGGAGCGACCATGACTGACCTGGCTGCTGACACCGAGGGCTACGGCTATGGGATCGACACCAGCGGCAACGTCTTCAAAACGACGAAGGACGATAGCTGGGAGAGGGTCGGGATCACGAACGCTCAAGAAAGTTCTATGGCATCTGGGGTGGCCAGCATGGCTGAATCTACGTTGTCGCGGGAAAAGGTCGTCTGTACCGATACGACGACTCCTATCAGGACTGGACACCCGTCCAGATCACCGAGCAAGAACCACTCCACGCATTCGATATGTACGACGACCAGATGGCGGTCATTGGGGGTGGCGGACTCATGTGTCAGCGAATAGACGGCGGAGAACGCTGGGAGGAGGTTCACACACCCACGGAGGAGACACTCAACGACCTCGCGCTCGGCAAGCCGGATATCGCGGTTGGCAAGGGGGAACAGTTCTCCGCCGGCTGCGAGGCACAACTCGAGAAGCTGGAACGAGTCCGGACGGGGACAATTACGACGGCCGCGGTGAAATTTACGATCCCGATCAGAACGCTCCCGACGAGTCCACTAACTCACAATCCCAACAGCAAACCAAGAGCAGAAATAACTGTGGTTATGGTAGATATTCTCACACTTAACCTTTCGATTCGAATCACTACCATCAAAACAATGTCAGAACTAAATACGAAGCTATGCACCTTGACGTTCACGATAGTGGTCGTGGTCTCAGCAGTCGCCGGAGTCGGCACACTGGTCAACCCAGCCGCCGCCGCGGCGAACGCCTCTATTACCACGGATCCGGCGGCACCCGGGGCGACCGCGACTCATCGGGTGACCGTTGATACGTCCGCCAATGAGGTGGGGAATTCACTAAGTAGTGTCCGAGTCAACTACCATGCGGACGGGAGTTACGACGGCTCGATACAGGACGTCGGCGTCGACGACGTCCGGCGAATCGGCATCGATACCGACAGTGACGGCCATATCGAAGTAAACGTCGCGGACGATCTCAAGAGTGCCGAGACAAAGAACGTCGGCGAGACGCTGCTCTTTGACCTTGGCGGAAATTATGGACTCTACGCAGGGGAGTCCGTCGTGGTGGTCTTCGACGACGCAACGAATCCGACAAGTGCGGACGAGTACACCGTTGAGGCGGACTTGAACGTCCAGAGCAGTGCCGATCCTGCGTCGATGACGCTGACCGTCAGCACCGTCAAGAATGAGACGCTCCGGGACGTGACATGGACGAACACGAGCGTCGACGGAGCAGTCATCGAGAACAGTACGATCTCCAACGCGCAAGTCGCGAACGTCACGTGGACGAATGGAACCACCGCGAATACGACATGGATGGGTGGAATAGCCACAAACGTCACGGTAGCGAACAGTTCGGCGAAGAATATCACGTTTTCTGACACGATGTGGACGAACGTTACCGTCAATGACACGCGACTGAACAAGAGCGAGTTGACGAACGTGTCGCTGTCGAATTCGACACTCTCGAACGTAACGGTCGAAAATGTGACAATAGCGGACAGCGTGCTATCGAACGTGACCACCACAAACACCACATTCACGAACGTCTCGATCGTCGACAGCATTACTCGGAACGTCACTTTCGAGAACGTCACCTTCGAGTGCGTCGCGTTCGCCGACGTGAACCGTCGCGGCGACAGTGTGAAATCCACCCAGACTGGCTAAATAACGAATAATAATTGGATAGAAAATCACTTCACCCATCAGAGCCGCAGTTTTGATCCGGAGCACTGTTGAAATCTACTCAGGGTTGGCACTGTCTAGCCAAAGAGCGAACAGGTCTTAGAGACGGATGCTATGACCGTCCAAGACCCGTTCACTGTCTCTCTGGAACCGCATCCGCTTGAGTGCTGGGACGACAAGAGCACTGCGAGTGCTCTTAATGATTCAGACGCGCTTTGAAAGCTAGCTCAGAATTTGTGGTGTAGAAGTCTTCTCCAGGCAGATCTCAAGCAAGGTATCAACAGTGAGTGCGGGTTTATATGATGATGGGAAAATGCCCGTCAAAGCGCATGTACTGCCTATTTTCAGCACCAAATTCATCAGTCGAGCGAACCACCAGAAATCATACCATCTCACAGAAACAGCTTTAGATCGCCGTGCACCCGGTACACAGATCTCTTAGCTTGTTATATTCCATACTCGAATTAGCTTTCAAACCTTCTCTAAGCCATTACGCCGTGCGAGCGCTTGATTGCGGAGTTCACGGTTTCAGTCATTGACCGCTGAGCGTACCGATTGTCGTCAATACGGGCGTTGTGTGCGTGATCGTATGGAGCAAAGATTCGATGTTTAATTAGCGGACGAATGTCGAGTTCACGGAGCCGTTCGCGGAGCGCTTGCTTATCGTAGCCTTTGTCAGCGGCAAGTGACCGCAGATCGCCCGCCGAAACGCGGGCGATCTGCTCACAGAGGTCTGCGTCGCTTCCTTCTAACGTCGTCGAACAGTGGAGATCAAGAACGGCTTGCGTTGCTGTATCGACGAGCTTTGTGACTTTGAGCGTTTGAACGCGGTAATTCGTTCGTTGGCAGTAGTGGCGGCTCGCACGATCTCGTTCGTAGAATGTCGCGTCGATAGCAGCGTGTTCGGATAGATCGTGTAGCTGCGCCGACTGGCGCAGCAACACTCGACAGACGCGCATACTGATCCGGTCCAACACCTTACATAACGTGGATGGCGAGGGGAGATCGGCCGCGCTGAGGCCGATCTCCCCGGTTATTTGTGGCATTTCCTTGAGCAAGTCAATCGTCATCCGGTAGGACGTATCAAGGTAAATCCGCAGACAATGGAGGGAAACAAGCACATAGTCGGCGGATCCGCCGCCTCCTTCCGGGGCGGCGGATTCGTCTCCATCACCAGTAACGCTTTGAGCGACCGGAACAACTTCCCCAATGAAGCGGGAGATTTGCGTCATAGACACTCGCAGCTTCCCGCTTCAACACCTTTGATTTAGCGACCTATCCCGCCGCCGTCTAGCGATTCAACACAGCCCCCTGAATCGTTCGGCGTTGAGGTCAACGGTCGCGTGGAGGTTCTTGCTGACCAGCGTCGCGACGTCGTCATCGGTGAACAGCGGATGCCCACGTTTGGCGTGAACGGCGAACCGCGTTCGCTCATTGATCTATGACGCCCACCGGTATCTCGAAGACG